>NZ_JBXAYD010000006.1:0-91698 GCF_056782075.1 Dellaglioa sp. CoH-56-MRSF-12 | reverse complement strand
TTGATTTGTCGAAAATTTGTTCAGTTTTCAAAGATCTACTTGGTTGCTTTTGACAACTTTTATATCATATCAACCACATCATGATTTGTCAAGAATTTTTTGAATAAATATTCATTTCTTCTTGCCGTATCAATCAGCTTTATTAATATACCATCTGGTATATCTCATGTCAACACTTTATTTGCGATATTCATTATCGCCTCAATAGCACTTATTAAATATATCAGCTTTCTTTTTCTTGGTCAAGTCTATTTATGTGAATATCTCTTAATATTACAAATAAATCGTAATTTCAGTCCCCTTATCATTCGAATCTTTCACACTAATCTCTCCACCCATTGATGTCACTAGTTCCTGCACAATAGCGAGGCCAAGCCCATTACCTTCTATTTGTTTATTTCTAGACGGATCTACTCTATAGAAACGTTCAAATATTCTTTTTTTGTCTTGATTTGAAATACCAATACCAGTATCTGATACTGCTATAAAAAATCTTGTCTTTATTTTGCCTACTTCAACTACCATACGCCCATTATCAACATTATATTTAACAGCGTTTTGCAATAAATTACCTAAGATAGTGGCTATCTTATTTTTATCAAACTTTACATAAAGATCTTTTGTTATTCTCTTGTCTACTATTAAATTTTTACTTTTAATAGTACTACTTAATAAATCTAACTCATAATTTATCATAGCATCTAAATTGAAACTCGAAATATTTTCTTTGGGTTTTTGCCCTTTTGCTAATTTTAATATCTCTTGAATTAATACTTCTAATTTTTCACTTTCGTCATAAATAATATTTAAAAATTTGTTAGTTGTACTTGAATCAACAGATTCTTCTAAAAGAGTTTCAGCAAATCCTTTAATTGCTGTTACTGGTGTTTTCAATTCATGACTCACATTTCCGACAAATTCATTTTGCATTTTCTCTAATAATTTCAGCTCAGTTATATCATATAAAATTACGATTACTTGAAATTCTACATTGTTATTTGCTATATAGACGACCGTTGCATCAACCACTCTGTTTGTATTGGCAATTTCAACTTCATCTCTTTGCTTATCTTGTGTTTTAATGGCTTTTTCAATTAGTCCACTCAATTTGTATGTTTTAATATCATCAATATATGAATGTTGCTTACTTTCTATCTGTTGGCCTAATAATTTAGAAATCATATCATTTACGACTAGTACTTGTCTTTTATGATCAATTTGCATAACCCCAACTGTCAAATGTTCAATTAATTTTAGATAGTTATTATTTTGTACCTGATAGTGAATATTTCTTTTCTTTTGATAACTTTCAACACGATTAATGGCTTTCGATAATTCAAAATTGGGACTATCTGTATCTAGTAATACATGATAAGAATCTCCTTTATTGACTAAACTATTCAATATATTAGCCATTAATTCGGACTCAGCACCTGCTTTAGATGCTATTTTATAAAGTATAGCTATTTCAATCAAACTCAACACACTTACTCCAATAATACTATTCTTACTAAAAAGTTTCCCGGATACATCCCATAGAAGTGTCATACTAAATGTTAAATTTAGCAACAAGATTAACGTCGTAATTATCCATTTTAGTTTTTGTTTCATTTATTCTCCTCAAACTTATAGCCAAATCCTCGAACTGTCTTTAAATATAGGGGGTTTTTAGCATCTACTTCTAATTTTTCGCGTAAATGGCTCACATGCATATCTATCATCCTTGTTTGCCCTTCATAATCGTATCCCCAAACACCGCTCAATAACTTTTCTCTACTTAGCACACGTCCTGTTCGTTTAATAAAATATACTAAAAGTTCGAACTCTTTTGGTGTTAATGCAACTTTTTCATCATTTTTATAAACTGAATAGTTAGAAAAATCAATTTTAAAATCTTTAAATTCTCTCACTTCATTATCAATTTGTTCATCCTTAGATGAGTCATGTTCAGTACGTCTCAAAATAGCCTTAATTCTTGCTATTACTTCTCTTGGACTAAACGGTTTAGTCATATAATCGTCTGCACCAATTTCTAAACCAATTATTTTATTCAATTCATCATCTTTAGCCGTTAAAATGATTATTGGCGTTTTTACTTTTTCTTGTCTTAATTTTTTTGTAACTTCGATACCATCGTAACCAGGCAGCATCAAATCGAGAATAATGAAATCAAAATTTTGTTCTGTTGCTTTTTTAAATGCACTAGGCCCATCTATTGCTACATGCACTTCATAGTTCGCATTTTCTAGATTATACGTTAACAGCGTAACAATTGCTGGTTCATCATCTACAACTAAAATTTTTTTCATTATTTATCCCCCTGATAACTAAATTTATTTAATTATGACTAACCCTATTTCATATGGTGAGTCTGAAAATATCGCACTTTCTGTTATTTTTGTATCTCCACTAAATGTCCTAATTTTTAATCGACAATACGTTGAGCTACTCTGTAATGCTTCATACAATTCGGTTTCGTTTCTAACTTCAATGCCATTACATTGAACGACCACATCACCAACCTCTACGTCCATCTTTGAAGCTGGCGTACCTGGGCGTACCCCTACAATTAATATTCCTTCATTGGATTCTGCAAACCATTTTTCTTGTTTATTATCATGGCGTTTGATCATATATTGGCTGATACAATACGCAACTAATAGAACAATTAATCCATATATCCCCATTATTGGTATAAATATAGCCATTATCGCTAAACCTGTCCCTATAAAAGCTAAATATAAGTATTGTTTTTTTATAAATTTGATAGCTACTCTTGGTATTTCTTTATAGATACGTAATGATAGCCCAACAATTAATGGTAAAATAATGATGTTAAATTCTGTACCTGCTATATGAATAATTGGCCACCAAGAGAGTACACTATGGAATTGATCACCCGGTGTTAGAATTACAAGTGGCACCAGATACAGATCCTTCATACTAAACGACGATATATTTCGCCCTCGTTTACCTGACTGTGTGTTCGGCGATAAGGGACTATTTCTGAATAAATACAGCGCACAAGCAGTTATAAATAAAATGACTGTCCCTATCAGTAGAATCCCTGTCGTAAATTCAACGTGAAATTCTTCATATTTAAATATTTCAAAATTACTTAATTGAGATTTAGTCATCCCATATACTAGTCCCGATATAATAAATAGCGGAAAGATAGCATCAAATACTGGGTATAGTAGTAGTCCTAAAATCATAAAAATAGCATAAATAACTACCCAGTTAATAGGCAACATAACACCTAGTCCAAATAGTAACATTGATCCAATAATACTAAAAATAAAGCCTACTTTTATTGCATGACGTCCCTCATAAAAATCACTATCGACAGCTGTTCTAAATGCTTGTCTCTCTTTTTTAATTCTTCGTGTATACATACCATAAATCAGTATAATTGCTAACCAAAGCGTTGGTTGCATGAAAAAGTTTCCAATAATTTTAAGCGTTACCATAAATGCACCTATTTTCTTTAATATATAGTACTCAAATTATATCATGCTTTGTCATGATTCAAAAAAGATAATCATAATAACAAAAAAGACTGAATTTTGCATTTAGCAAAATCAGTCTTTTAAAATTTAATTAAATTTTAAGGAAACGACGCATTGAAACGAACGATCCTAAAGCACCAATAATTATCCCGATTGACACTAATAATAAATCAATTTCTGCCAAGAAAGTTCCTGGTGTTAATAATTGATAACTAGTTGATGCCAACGAAACTTGTAAACCGTTATAAATCCAAATATAGCCAAAATCAACTAAAATAATTGGAATGATAGCACCTAAAAGCCCAGTCCATGCACCTTCAAGTAAAAACGGCCATCTGATAAATCCATTCGTCGCACCTACTAGACGCATAATTCCAATCTCATTTCTTCGAGATAAAATTGTGATTCTAATCGTGTTAGAAATTAAGAATACTGCAACAAAGAGGAGTAAAGCACTAATAATCATACCCCATTTTTGGATATTACCAACTACTTTAAATAGTTTTTTAGCAGATGTGCCCCCAAAACTAGCATCATTTACATAATCTAAACTTTTAGCACGTTTTGCAATTTGCTCAGTTTGTTTTGGTTTTTTAGTTTGAACATCAAATGTATCATATAGTGGATTATCATCCCCACCAAATAACTTAAATTCATTACCATAACTACCAACAACTTGTTGTAATTGCTCCTTTTTACTTGAAAAAGTAACTTTTTTAACTTCTGAATAACTTTCAAGTTTCTTTTTCAAATCAGCCTGTTGATTCTTTGTTGTCTTTCGTTCAACAAACACTCTGACTTGAACATCGTTCTCAACATCAGATGCTAATTTATTTACGTTCATTAAGATTGAAAGTAACACCCCAACCAAAATTAACGTTACAGTAACAGCACTAATAGCAGCAACAGACATCCATCCATTACGACGTAAACTCTTAATACTTTCACCAAAATGACGCCTAAACGTTCTCATTTTCATAACCGTATTTTCCTCCTTCTTCATCTCGGGCAATACGGCCATCTTCAATAGCCAACAAACGATGTGGATATTTGTTCACAATAATACTATTATGAGTTGCCATGATAACTGTTGTCCCTTGTTCATTAACTTTTTCTAAAATTGACATAATATCATCTGACGTTTCAGGGTCTAAATTCCCCGTTGGTTCATCAGCAATTAAGACTTCTGGTTTATTTGCAACTGCACGTGCAATCGCAATTCTTTGTTGTTCACCACCAGATAATTCTTCCGGAAATTTATCCGCCTTGTCAGACAAATCAACAAGATCTAGCACGTAATCAACACGTTCTTTAATTTCTGCAGGTTCTTTTTCAATAACTTCTAACGCGTATGCAATATTTTCAAAAATTGTTAAACGAGGTAATAATTTGAAATCTTGGAATACAATTCCTAAATCTCTTCGTAAAAATGGTACTTCTTTTGGTTTCATCGTTTCTAAATGAAAATCATTTACTGTGATTTCACCAGATGTTGCTTGTTCTTCATGGTACATCATTTTTATAAATGTCGACTTTCCGGCACCACTAGGTCCAACCACATATACGAATTCACCTTGGTCAATTCGAAGATTAATATCATTGCTTGCAATAATATCATCAGAATATTGTTTAAATACATTTTTAAATTCTATCAAACAGTGAATCCTCCTGTGTCTATTTTCATAACATTTTCATTATAGCATGATTATTTACCTTTATATTGCAGTAGTCTTACAATTAAGTTTCATTTTTTAACTTGGATTTTCATTTTTTAATTTCCACTGTAAATAAGCATTAATAAATCCATCTATATCACCGTCCATTACCGCTTGAACATTACCAGTCTCAAAATCGGAACGATGATCCTTAACCATTGAGTATGGGTGGAACACATATGATCGAATCTGCGACCCCCATCCAATATCCATTTGTTCACCTTGAATGGCAGCACGTTCTTTTTCTTTTGCTTCCATTTCAAGTTGATATAACTTAGATTTCATCATACTTTCAGCCGTTGCCCTATTTTGAAATTGTGACCGCTGCGCTTGGCTCGAAGTTACTATCCCTGTTGGAATATGAATTAATCTAACTGCTGAAGATGTTTTATTAATATGTTGTCCACCAGCTCCGGATGATCTAAATACTTCCATTCTGATATCATCTTGATTTAATTCTATTTCGACTGAATCATCCAACTCTGGCATCACATCAACAGATGCAAAAGACGTGTGGCGTCGACCAGCAGCATCAAAAGGTGAAATACGAACTAATCGATGCACCCCTTTTTCACTCTTAAGATAACCATACGCGTTTACTCCCTTAATAAGAAGCGTCACACTTTTCAATCCCGCTTCATCGCCAGATTGATAATCTACTGTTTCGACGATTAGCCCACTTTTTTCAGCCCATCTCGTATACATTCTAAGTAACATTAATCCCCAATCCTGAGATTCGGTACCTCCTGCACCTGGATGGATTTCTAAAATAGCATTTCTGCTATCATAAGGTTCATTCAATAATAATCGTAATTGATACTTGTCGAGTGCTTTTTTTGTCTCGTTAAACAAGTCATCAAATTCTATTAGCATATCATTATCATTTTCTTCTTGTAATAATTCAAGCATGACTTGTAATTCTGATACCTTACTCTCTAAATCATGAAACGCATCATATTTACCTTTTAATTGATTGTTTTCGTCAATAACTTTTTGTGCTTCTTCTTGGTGATTCCAAAAATCTGGGTTAGCCATTCGTTCTTCATTTTCAGAAATACGTTCATTCAGCGTCTCTAAGTCAAAGAGACCCCCTGAAGTTAGTTATTTTTTGTTCCATTTCATTAATTTGTTTCCTATAATCGCTTAATTCCATCAATTTTCTCCTTAATTTACTAAAAAGAGTCACCTTCAAACTCTATCGAATTCGGAAGTGACTCTTTAATAATGTTCTCTGATTAACTTTTTGATTAACGTTTAATATTTTGTCTGATTTCAGCTTTCATAAATAAACGTGTCACTTCAAATTCTATTGCTCCAACGACTTCTTCGAACATTCTAAATCCATCTGATTGGTATTCAACTAGAGGGTTTAATTGTCCGTAGCCACGTAGTCCAATAGACTGACGAAGTTGATCCATTGCATCAATATGCGCTGTCCATTTATCATCAACAACACGTAACACAACCACTTTTTCAAATTCAAGCATTTGTGCTGCATCAACTAATTGATCTTCTTTAATTTCATAGTTCTTTTCAGCGCGGTCGACCAAGTAGGCTTCGATTTGGTTAGCATCTTTACCTTCTAAATCTGCCAATGAGATACTGTCTTCATTAACCATTGAAGAGACAGCAAAATCTACAATAGCTTGTAAATTCCATTCATTTTGGTCACCTTGCGTGTGCATCTGAACAATATGATTAACAGTACGTTGTATCATAGGCATAATAACAGGTTTTAATGTTTTTTCTTCCATAATAATTTGTTGTCTCTGGTTATAAATAACCTCACGTTGTTCACGCATAACATCATCATATTGTAAAACATTTTTACGTGTATCATAGTTATTACCTTCGACACGTTTTTGTGCTGATTCAACTTGTTTTGTAATCATACGACTTTGGATAACAGCGTCATCTTCAGTAATGTTCATACGTTCTAAGAAGCTCTTAATACGTTCTGAACCGAATCGTAACATCAAATCATCTTCCAAAGAAAGATAGAATTGTGTCATCCCATCATCCCCTTGACGGCCAGCACGGCCACGAAGTTGATTATCAATACGACGAGATTCATGGCGTTCTGTACCAATAACAGCTAATCCACCAATTTCTTTAACGCCAGGGCCTAATTTAATATCAGTTCCACGTCCGGCCATATTCGTAGCTATGGTAACAGCACCACGTTGTCCAGCATTTAAAATGATTTCAGCTTCACGTTCATGATTTTTAGCATTTAAGACAGCATGTGGAATTTCAGCATCATCTAACATTTGTGCCAATAATTCTGACGTTTCAACTGCTACAGTACCAATCAACATAGGTTGACCAGCTTCATGGCGTTCTTTGATATCAGCAATGACAGCTTTAAATTTGCTATTTAAAGATGGATACAATAAATCTGCTTTATCATCACGAATAATAGGTTTATTCGTTGGAATTTGAACAACTTCCATATTATAAATTTCACGGAATTCTTCTTCTTCAGTTTTAGCAGTACCCGTCATACCAGATAATTTCTTGTACATTCTAAAGAAATTTTGGTAAGTGATGTTAGCCATTGTTTTAGTTTCGTCTTCAATTTCAACATGTTCTTTAGCCTCGATAGCTTGATGAACACCATCAGAATAACGACGACCTTCCATAATACGACCAGTAAATTGATCAACAATCATAACTTCACCATCTTGTACAACATAATCTTTATCACGTAGCATAACAAAATTAGCCCGTAATGCATTATCCAAATGATGAGTCAAAATTGTATTATCTGTATCATATAAATTATCTAGTCCAAAATATTTTTCACCTTTACGAATTCCTTCTTCGGTTAATGAAATTGATTTTGATTCAAGATCAATTTTATAGTCTTCTTCTTCAGTTAACGTTTTAACAAAACGATCTGCACGAACATACATGGCAGTCGTCTTTTCAGCTTGACCAGAAATAATCAACGGTGTTCTAGCTTCATCAATCAAAATTGAATCAACTTCATCGACGATAACATAGTTTAAAGGTCTTTGAACCATATCTTCACGATAAACAACCATGTTATCACGTAAGTAATCAAAGCCTAATTCACTATTTGTTGAATAGGTAATATCAGCTGCGTAGGCTTCGCGCTTTTCTTCAGCTGTTTTTTCGTTAATATTCAATCCGACAGTTAAACCTAACCATGAATATAATTCGCCCATTTCTGTTGCATCACGGCTTGATAAATATTCATTAACAGTAACAACATGAACACCTAGACCTGAAATTGCATTTAAATAAACGGGCATAGTAGCTGTTAAAGTTTTACCTTCACCAGTTTTCATCTCCGCAATATCACCATTATTTAAAACCATTCCACCAATCATTTGCACACGGAATGGGTATAGTCCTAACACACGTTTTGCGGCTTCTCGTACCACTGCAAATGCTTCTGGTAAAAGATCATCAAGCGTTTCACCTTCTTGATATCTTGCTTTAAAAGCAGGTGTTTTAGCTTTTAGTTCATCATCAGATAATAAAGCCATCTCGTCGGCCATATTTTCAATATTATCGGCTATTTTGCCTAGTTTTCTTAATTCACGATTATCACTTTCAACCCATTGTCTTAATACATTTGCCATTTAGCTTTTCCCCTTATATATCAAACACATTTATTGAATTATTTTTAATTATAATATCATTTTTTATAGTATCACTAAATCAATAAATTTTAAACTAAAATAACAAAAAAGCCCTGAGTAGTTAACTTACTCAACAGGCTTTTCAAGGTTAGTTTAATCTTCAGCTTCAATTAAACCATAGCGACCATCTTTACGTTTGTAAACAATGTTAATACCCTCTGTATCAGCATCTTCGTAAATAAAGAAGTTATGGCTCAACATATCCATTTGTAAAATAGCTTCTTCACTATTCATTGGTTTTAAAGAAACATGCTTTGTCCGAACAACATCAAATTTGCTTACTTCATCAATAGAATCTGATTCTTCATCAGCAATTTCATTACGAATTTCAATATCTTTAATTCCCTTGCCTCTTGATTGGCGATTAATTTTAGTTTTATATTTGCGAATTTGACGTTCTAATTTATCAGTCACAAGATCAACACTTGAAAGTAAATCTTGTGATGTTTCTTCAGCTCGAAGGACGAGAGAAGGCATCGGAACTGTCACTTCAACTTTGGCCGTTTTATCTGAATAAACTTTTAAATTAACATGGGCCGTTGAATTAGATGTATCAGTAAAGTATTTTTCTAATTTAAATAATTTCTTTTCAACATAATCTCTAGTAACATCTGTAACTTCAACATTTTCACCGCGAATATTGTATTTTAACATAATAAACTCTCCCTTCAATCTACAGCAGGTAACGAAACTATTAATTACCTTACCGCTTGATTTAATTATAAGCGAATAGACTTAAATTTACAAATGATATCCCTTAACAAATCTATTTAAAACGCCATTGTAATCGTTAACAGTCATTTTAACTTTTGCTTAAATATATCATACTAATTTATTTAAAAATTGTACCTATTGTTCATTATCTTGCAAGGGTAATACTCTTAATGCTTTTAGCATTTTGTGCTAACAAAATATGGGCATAAAATAGTGTTCGGCCGGTAGTATAAATATCATCCACAATCAAAACAACTTTATCCGATAAATCTGGGCAATCTGGACTAAGTTCAAACGGTTGAATTAATTCAAGCCTTTGTTGCCTATTTTTATGCGATTGTTTTTCTTTAACCGTATTATTTCGCACTAAAAAATGATCATGCTTAATATCTAAAAGACCACAGACTTGATTAAATCCTCGATTATTTAACGTTTCAGAATCAACAGGTATCACCACGAGGTAATCAAAATCAATTGTTTCTATTTTGTGCTTTAATTGTACTTGAAAAATAGTTCTCAGCTGATAATCACCATTAAACTTATAATTTTTAATGATATCTTTCATAAAATCATTATAAATGTACAACGCTTGATTCTGAAAATTTAAATTAGGATAAATAAGTTGCCATTTCTTACAATCCGCACATAATTGTGGCCTATTTTGTTCTCGACCGCATCCTCTACAGGCTAACTGAGTATTAATCAATCGTAACTGCTCCTGGCATCTCTTACAAACTATCTTTTTTTCATAAGGTTTAGTCGATAATATAAATGCTAGCGTTAATTTTTGACTAAATGTATTATGACAAATCTGACAGTTTCTCATATCTTTAATTTCCTTGCTTTACGATTCATCGTTTTTATTTGTCCAACTGCCTTTTTTATTGAAATCGTGTAGTCACAACATAAAAAGATAACGTCACCAAACGGACGATTGACATTACGTCCCACTCTGCCAGCAATCTGAACTAACGCTGCCGTTGAAAAAGTTTTATCATCTGCACCCAGAACAAAAACATCCAGATTAGCAAATGTCACACCACGTTCTAAAATTGTTGTTGTGATTAGATACCGTAGTTCGCCTGTTCTAATTGCCTTAACTTTATCTAGTCTATCTGGATCTTCAGAATAAACAGTGTCCCCCTTTAAATTAGGAAACTTCTTTTTAAATGCTTCCATTACTGGTTCCAATAACCAAATTTTCGGCACAAAAATTAAAAATGGATCCTTACGTTTTAGCCACTCTGTCATTTTCAGTGTTAATTTTTTGGGTAAACGTCCTTTTTTTAAATTCTTTTCCCACGCTTTTTCAAATTTAATTTTAATTTCAGGCAATAATTGACCATGAAAGCGTATTGGTAAATAACTAACCGTTAATTGTTTTAAGCGAACCTCCTTTAACAGATCCTCACTTGGGGTTGCCGTTAAAAATAAACTTGCCCCTTTTTGTTTAGTTGCTTGTGTTGTTGCTTGAAGCAGTAATTGATTCTGTGCATATGGAAAGGCATCTACCTCATCAACTATCATAACGTCAAACGCTTTATGAAATCTTAACAATTGATGTGTTGTACAGATGACTAGTTGGGTATAACGGTATGGTTCCGTTGTCTTTCCGTGCAGCAAACAAATATCAATATTTTGAAATGCTGCCTGCAATCTCGGAAATAATTCAATACAAACATCGACCCGTGGTGATGCTAAACAGATGCGCTTACCATCCATAATAGCAGCTTCAATACCTTTGAATAGCATTTCTGTTTTACCAGCGCCGGTTACCGCCCACAGTAAATGCCGGGCACCCGAATTTTTAAAAATTTGTTTCACTTCATTAGCACATATTTCTTGGCTAGTCGTTAATTCTCCATTCCACGTCAATGGACTCCCTTTTTGAGTTGAAAACAAGTTGGGTTCAGGTATAGTATAAAGTGTAGTCGTAGTTGAAATACGTCCTAATATCATACAGTATGAACAATAGTACCGGTCACCTTGTAATTTATTTTCCTTTAAATTAAGTTGTGAAAGGCATCTGCGACAGATTAATTGTTTATCTTCAATACTAATTCCTGGGTACGACGTAAGTTCATCTAAATTAATAGTTTCGTCAATTTCTGAATCAGTTATTAAACGACCATACAAACTTGAAAGTGTCATTCTCCTCAATCCCTTCAATAAGTTTAAATACGCAAAGGAACCTTAATTATGTCAAAAAATTATTTAACAATTAAAGAATCTGGTTTAGCCACATTAATTGAAAAGAAGTCTTCCTTCATTTGTCGTGTCACTCGAATCGCGACAGAATCTGATGCAGTTGCTTTTATTGAATCAGTCAAGAAATTAGAACCTAAAGCAAGACATCACTGTTTTGCATACACATTTGGTACTGAGTCTGAAATCCAACGTCAAAGCGATGATGGTGAACCCTCTGGAACGGCTGGTGTTCCCATTCTAGAAGTTATTAAAAAAAATCAGCTTAAAAATATTTGTATCGTTGTTAGTCGAAAGTTTGGTGGTATTAAGCTAGGTGCTGGTGGTTTAATCCGTGCTTATAGTAATGCTGCTTCGCAGACGATTGAACAAATTGGTATCGTTGAACGTATTTTACAAACCGAACTTATTTGCCAAATTGCTTACCAAAATGTTGGAAAACTTGAAAATTATCTTGAAAAAAATTCAATTATAATCCAACACACAACCTATCTTGAAACAGTAGAAATAACTTTAGCAGTTGATAAAAATTTGATATTAACCTTACAAGATCAACTAATCAACCTACTCAATAACCAAATAACTTTTAAATTAGGCCAAGATTTATATAATGAAATTCAAGTTAAGTAAAAAGGATGCCCAATTACTGGACATCCTTTTTACTATCTATTTTTTTGAAGTCATCGTTTTAACAATTCTTTTAATCCAATTTAGCAGTGGCTTTCGTTTAGATCCAACTAATCCGATGGACTCTACGAATAGTTCTAGTCCCACTAATGTCGCAACTGACATTAGTATTGAACCCCAAATTGATGATATTGGATAAAGTAATGAAATAAATGAAAAAATTAACGCAATGCCATATATAACTAATACTGTCTGTCGATGCGTTAACCCCATTTGCATCAAACGATGATGTAAATGATGTTTGTCTGCTTGAGAGATAGGCTTTTTATTTAAAATCCGGCGTAACATTGCATAAACAGTATCCGTAATTGGTACACCCAATATTAAAACAGGCACAATAATAGAAATAAAAGTTGCATTTTTAAGTCCAGATAAAGAGAATACTGAAATCATAAATCCAATAAATAACGCGCCTGTATCCCCTAAGTAGATTCTAGCTGGAAAGAAATTATATGGCAAAAATCCAATCAGAGCAGCAACCAGCGTAAACATCATAATTGCAATATAACTATTTGTATTAACTAAAAAGAAATAGCCTACCAAACCACTTGTAAATAAATCAATAATGGAAACCCCAGTTGCTAAGCCATCTAATCCGTCTATTAAATTAATAGCATTTGTAATAGCTAAAATCCAAATAATTGTAATAGGGAAACTCATCCATCCTAAATTAATAATACCAAAATAAGGTAAAGTGAATGTCGTCATTCGCATATTTGAAAAAAAGTAGACGATCAAGGCGGCAACTGTGATGCCAAACATCTTTTGGCGTGGTTTTAATTCAAACTTATCATCTAAAACACCGGTGATAATAATTACCAATTCAGCAACAAACAGTGTCACTAACATTTTTATTGGATATTGATTTTTTAAAATAAAAAAATTCGTAAAGTTAAAAGCTATAAAAATGGCTAATCCACCCATTGTAGGCATTGAAACCTTATTTACTCGTCTATTATTTGGAACATCGACTGCTCCAATTTTAATTGAAAATAGTCTAATAACGGGAGTTAGCAACGCGGAGATAAGCGCTGTTGCGAAAAATGCTACGATAATTGGAAACATTTTGATATCTCTCCTTAAAAATATTCTGTCATAGTAGTCTTAACTATACCACGTTGTTAAATAAATACAAAAAAAGTATCAATTAAATTTAATTGATACTTTTCAATGTTTATTTTTTCAAATGATAATTATATGTTGCAACAATAATATTCTCGCGAGAATTTAAGACCGTTCTCAATCTTAAACTCGTTTGATTATGAAGAATATTTTGCCATGGTTTTCTTGGAACAAACTGTGGTACTAAGACTGTCGTTGTGAAGTTACGAGCAGCGGCATTCTTAGCAATAACATCTGTAAATTTCACAACAGGTGAAGCAATTGAACGATATGACGAATGTAAATCAACAAAACGAACACCAGGGAAACGTTCTTTAAATTCACGTTCCGTTTCATGTTCTTTTTCCGGATTTGTATCGAAAGAAACGTGCATTGCAATTACGTAGTCACCAATTGAACGTGCATAATTAATTGCACCCGTTGTAACATGCGTTACAGAACTAACTAACACGATAACTGTGGAGCCATCGTAATCATGAATTTCTGCTTCTTCTGTTAAACGTAATTGTTCGGCAACTTTATTGTAATGATCATTTATTTTATAGAATATAATATACATAACTGGCATGATAATAAAGAATGGCCATACTGTTGATAAGCGATATCTAAAGAGAATCAACAAAATACTAAATGAGATAAAGGCCCCTAAGAAATTGTAAAAGGCTTTCATAATCCAACCTTTTGGGCGATCATGATACCATTTTACAATCATCCCTGTCTGAGACAACGTAAACGGAATAAACACACCTACCGCATATAATGGAATTAATAATGACGTTGATCCATTAAATATAAATGTTAAAATAATTGATCCGGCCGCTAACGTGATAATTCCGTTAGAGTAGCCTAATCGATCACCTTTATCCATATACAAATGAGGCATAAATTTATCTTTAGCTAAATTAAACGCTAAAATTGGAAATGCCGAGAAACCTGTATTTGCAGCTAATACTAAAATCAATACTGTTGAAAATTGGAAAACGTAATACAAAATACCTTGTCCAAATGTTGTTTGTGCAATTTGTGAAAGAACAGTTACTTTTTCAGTAGGAATAATGCCATACCAATAGTTTAAGAATGTTATTCCACCAAAGAAGACTGCCAAAAGCGTCGCCATAATTGTTAAAGTAGCAGCAGCATTTTTAGCATGTGGTTTTTTGAAGAAAGGCACTGCATTACTAATTGCTTCAACACCAGTTAATGAAGATGATCCCGATGAGAATGCTTTCAAAAGTAAGGCTAGTGTAATTCCAGGAACGGCCGTACCCACAGCAGCTGTTGCGTGGTAAGGTACTTGACCTGTCATAATATTATAACCACCAACTAGTAACATCAATATAATCATAACCACGAAAAGATAAACAGGAATAGTTAAGAATGAAGCTGATTCCCGCAAGCCTCGTAAGTTCATTGCCATTACCAAAATAATAATAACCACTGAGATTGCTACTTGATGTCCATATAACGAAGGTACCGCAGAAATCAATGCCTCAGTCCCTGCGGAAACACTAACCGCTACTGTCAACATATAATCAATTAAAAGCGATCCACCAGAAATTAATCCAGCATTTTTACCTAAGTTTTTACTTGAGACAACATACGCGCCTCCACCCTTAGGATAAGCATGGATAATTTGGCGATACGAAATTGTAATTGAAGCCAATAAAACTAAGACTAACAATGCAATTGGTAATGAATACCAGATTGCCATTGCTGAAAAGCCCACTAAAACGGTAACAATTTGTTCCGTACCATACGCCACAGATGAGAGTGCATCTGACGATAAGAGCGCTAATGCCTTAAATTTTGATAATTGTTGATCTCCTTCTTCAGAAGATTTTAATGGCTTCCCAATTAAAAGTCTCTTTAAATAACGACGCATTTCTCTTTACCCCTTATGTTCTATATTTAAAAATCCATTCATAAATGATGCCAAAACAGCGCATTTATTTTACTGAATAGTTATTTTAATTACTAATTTCTATTCACCGAATTCACTCTATTTTACTCGTTTATTTTTAAATATACAATACTGCAAACAAACTTTATTTTCAGCATAAAAAAAGAGCTACTAATCCCAGAATAACACGGATTAATAGCTCTTAAATTTTCATCATTTTTTATGACAAATGGGTTACATCATACCGCCCATACCACCAGGCATTTGTTGTGGATCAGCTGCAGATACTGGTTCTGGTTTATCTGCAACAACTGCTTCAGTTGTTAATAATAAGGCTGAGACACTAGCTGCATTTTGCAATGCTGAGCGTGTCACTTTAGTTGGATCAACAATCCCAACTTCAATCATATCTTGCCATTCATTTGTTGCTGCGTTAAAACCAATACCAGGTTTTTCTGATTTTAGTTTTTCAACAATAACTGAACCCTCAAGTCCAGCATTCTTTGCAATTTGGCGTACTGGTTCTTCCAAAGCACGTTGAACAATCTTGATACCCGTTAATTCATCGCCAACTGCTTCAAGTGCAGCAACTTTACTAATAACGTTAACAAATGCAGTACCACCACCGGCAACGAATCCTTCTTCGACAGCAGCGCGTGTCGCATTCAAAGCATCTTCAATACGGTATTTGCGTTCTTTTAATTCTGTTTCAGTTGCAGCACCAACTTTGATGACAGCAACCCCACCAGATAATTTTGCCAAACGTTCTTGTAATTTTTCACGATCAAATTCAGACGTCGTTTCATCGATTTGTTTTTTAATCAAACCAACACGTTCTGTAATTTTAGCTTTATCACCAGAACCTTCAACAATAACTGTGTTTTCTTTTGTAATATTAACTTTACCAGCTGAACCTAATTGTTCAATTGTTGTATCCTTCAATTGTAAACCAAGTTCATCAGTAATCACTGTTGCACCAGTAACGATGGCAATATCTTCAAGCATCGCTTTACGACGATCACCAAATCCAGGTGCTTTGACTGCAACAACGTTAAATGTACCACGAATTTTATTCAATACTAATGTTGGTAAAGCTTCCCCATCAACATCATCGGCGATGATTAACAATGGGCGACCTTGTTCCACAATAGATTGTAATAATGGTAAGACTTCTTGAATATTAGAAATTTTCTTATCCGTTACTAAAATATATGGTGTCTCTAAGTTAGCTTCCATTTTATCGTTATCAGTTACCATATATTGTGACAAGTAACCTCGATCAAATTGCATCCCTTCAACGACATCTAATGATGTATCGATGCTTTTTGATTCTTCAATTGTAATAACGCCATCATTACCAACTTTTTCCATAGCGTCAGCAATTAAAGCACCAATTTCTTCATTAGCTGAAGATACAGAAGCAATTTGAGCAATATCTTCTTTTGTTTCAACTTTGTGTGATAATTCATGTAATTCAGCAACGGCTGCTTTTGTAGCAGTTTCGATACCACGACGAATCCCAACAGGGTTAGCACCTGCTGTCACATTCTTCATACCTTCAGTGACGATAGCTTGTGTTAAAACAGTAGCAGTTGTCGTTCCATCACCAGCTATATCATTCGTTTTTGAAGCAACTTCTGATACTAATTTAGCACCCATATTTTCAAAATGGTCTTCTAATTCAATCGCACGAGCAATTGTTACACCATCATTTGTAATAATTGGTGAGCCATATGATTCTTCTAAAACAACATTACGGCCTTTTGGTCCTAAAGTTGATTTAACGGTATTGGCTAATTGGTCAACACCTCTAAGCATTGCTGAACGAGCATCTTCAGAAAATTTTAATTCCTTTGACATAATTAATCCACCTCATCTTTAATTTAAATTTATATTAGTCTACTGTTGCAACGATATCTTTTTCATGAACAATTAAGTAGTCTTTACCTTCGAATGAAACTTCTGAGCCAGCATACTTATCAAATAAAACGGTCTCTCCAACGTTAACAGCAACAGCAATTTTTTCACCGTTATCCATCGTACGGCCATCACCAACTGCAACAATTTTTCCTGTTTGTGGTTTTTCTTGTACGTTACTTGCTAAGACGATCCCGCCTACTGTTGTTTCTTCTTCTTTTGTTACTTCTAAAATAACACGATCTGCTAATGGTTTTAACACGTTCTATCCCTCCAACACTTTTATTTAGCACTCTATCTTCCTAAGTGCTAATCACAAAATTAACTATAATCAATTTTTCAAACAATTGCAAGCATTTCAGCTCTTATTTAATAGAATTTTTAATATGAATTGAATTCGCTATCTAGTCAATTATGCTATACTTATCATACAAATTTATTCACTAGAAAAATGCACGACTATCTAATTACAGTTAAAGGAGTTCTCATGTCAAAATCAACTAGTAAAAATTCAATCGCTATTTTATTAGGCTACCTCGTTATCTTTATTTTACCAACAATTCTGAATCAACTATTTTCTTTAAAATCAGTTATCTATCCAGTAATGACGGCTGATTATGTTTTAGGAGCAATATTGTTAATTTGGTTAAATCATTACTTCAGTGCTAGAAATACAATAGATGGTTCCTCTAAATGGTCACAAATTATTTCGTGGGGTATTCTTGGATTCGTTCTAACGTTAGTAATCCAAACAGTTATTCAATTAATTTCATTCACCATTTTAAAAACGACCGTACCCTCACAAAATACAAATGAAATTATGACTATTTTTACAAAATATCCTTATTATATGTTGGCAGTCTCACTTGGTGCTCCCATTATGGAGGAACTCGTTTTTAGAAAAGTCTTTTTTGGCAATTTAGCAAGTTTCATATCACCTATTTCTGCCGCAATTCTTTCTAGTTTATTATTTAGTTTGGCACATAATGATGGCCATTTAGCTATCTACTTTTTAATTGGATTACTTTTCTGTTACCTCTACAAACGAACAGGTGACATCAAAACGTCAATGATTGCTCATATTCTTATGAATAGTCTAGTATTAATTATTCAATCGTCACTTTAAAAGAAAGGTGGAATTATTTTGATTCTGTTACAAGTACAACAAGCAGCTCGCTATTTTGGCGCAGATGTTCTTTTTGAAAATGCAAATATGGATATCAAAGACGATGCTAGGATAGCCCTAGTTGGTCGAAATGGTGCTGGAAAATCAACATTAATTAAAATGATTATTGATCAAGAGGCTACTGATGCTGGTCAAATCATTAAACATAAAGGCATGACCATCGGTTACTTAGCACAAACAACAACTGTTACTTCAGAACGTTCGATTTGGGACGAAATGAGTCGTGTTTTTGATTATTTAAAAAAAATGGAAATCCAAATTCATACATTAGAAGCCCAAATTGCTGATCCTAAAAATGCAGAAGATTCTGAAAAATTTGAAAAACTATTATCAACCTATGATCAAGTTTCACATGATTTCAGTGAAAAAAATGGCTATGGTTATGAATCAGAAATCCGTTCTGTTTTACATGGTTTTAGATTTTATGAAGAAGATTTCAATCGCGATATTAGGACTCTCTCTGGTGGTCAAAAAACACGTTTAGCCTTAGCAAAATTACTTTTAGAAAAACGTGATTTATTAATTTTAGATGAACCAACTAACCACTTAGATATTGAGACACTAACTTGGTTAGAAGGCTATTTGAAGACTTATACAGGGGCACTCTTAATTGTCTCTCATGATCGTTACTTCTTAGATAAAATTGTGACAGAAGTTTATGATATGAGCCATAATGAAACGACTCACTACAATGGCAACTACTCCCAATTTATTGTAAAAAAAGAAGCTAATTTAAAACAAGAATGGAAAGTTTTCGAAAAACAACAAGATAAGATTGAAAAACTCGAAGATTTTGTTAATAAAAACATTGTTCGAGCCTCAACAACAAAACGAGCGCAAAGTCGTCGTAAACAACTCGAAAAATTAGATAAACTTGACCGACCAGAAGGTGACGAAAAAGCCCCTCGTTTTAGTTTTAAATCTGCAGATGAGAGTGGTAATATCGTTTTAACTGTTGCCGGGGCAGCTGTTGGTTACGATAATAAAGTGTTATCTGAACCCGTTTCAATTGATTTACATAAGCATCAAGTTCAAGCTATTGTTGGCCCGAATGGTGTGGGAAAATCAACCTTACTTAAAAGTATCTTAGGCCAAATTCCATTTATTCGTGGTGAAGCATTCCTTGGCGCTAATGTTCATGTTGGCTACTACGATCAGGAGCAAAATCAATTAACAGATAAAAATACTGTTTTAGATGAACTCTGGAATGATCATCCTTCAACTCCTGAAACAGATATTCGATCATTATTAGGTGGATTTCTATTTTCTGGGGATGACGTTTTGAAACGTGTCTCAAATTTAAGTGGTGGTGAAAAAGCGCGTCTTGCTTTGACCAAACTTGCAATGGACAAAGATAACTTCCTAATCTTTGATGAACCCACTAACCATTTAGACATTGATAGTAAGGAAGTCCTTGAAAAGGCGATTGCTAACTTTGATGGTACTGTCTTACTTGTTTCTCATGACCGCTACTTCATTAATAAAGTTGCAGAAAGTATTATTGAAGTTTCAAAAGAAGGCTCTACTTACTACATGGGTGATTACGATTATTATGTTGATAAAAAAGAAGAATTAGAAGCTATCGCAGCCGAAAAAATGGCACTTGAAATTGCCTCATCTTCAGAAGTCCCTGAAGTTAAACCAACAACTAATTATCAACAAAATAAAGAAACGCAAAAGGAACAACGTAAATTAACACGTGAAATTGATCGTTTAGAATCTGAATTAAGTGAATTAGAAATTCATCAAACAGAACTTGAAGAAAAAATGTCTCAACCTACTATTTTTAGTGATGCAGATAAACTTCAGGAACTACAAACTGAACTACAATCTATTCAAACTGCAATAGAGACTGCAGAAACTAATTGGGAAGAAGCTAGCTTAGCTTTAGAATAAGCTAGCTTTTTTTTTTTTATTTATTGACATTTAAAGAATGAAAGCCTATTCTTTTGTTGTAATCTAAAAATAAAATATAAGTACACTAGGGGTGTTCTTTAGAAGAACTGAGATAGGTTTTTTCAACCTAATCCCTTCGAACCTGTAAGCCAAAACTTGCGTAGGAAAGTGTGAAGAAGGACCCCACTCTACAATTTTTTTGTCAAAGAGTGGGGTTTTTGTGTACTCAAGAGGAGAAAGTTATGCCATTAGAACTACTCGATAAACTTCGTGAAGAGAACCCAGTAATTTTCAACATTTCTAATTACATCACGGTTCAAGACGTTGCCAATGGACTCAACGCAATTGGCGCTTCCCCTATCATGCCCAGTGCGATTGAAGAAGCAGCCGAAATGTTACAAATTTCTGCTGCTGCCACAATCAATATGGGATCATTTAAAAGTTCAGAATTACCTTACATTGAGAGGGTTAGTCAAATCGCAAACGATTTAGCTATCCCACTTGTGCTAGACCCAGTTGCTGTTGCCATGCCTTACCGACAAAAAGTAATTACAAACTTGCTTGAGCATTTTCATTTTAATTTTATTCGCGGTAATGCTGGTGAAATTGCTGCATTAGCTGGTGTTGAATGGCAAGCAAAAGGTATTGATGCAGGAAATGGTTCTGCAGATTTAGCAGAAATCGCAAAAATTGTAGCCAAACGGTACAATTGTACGGTTGTTCTAAGTGGTCCTACAGACTATATTTCTGATGGAAAGCGTGTTGCAACTGTGACACAGGGAACGTCTCTTTTCCAAACACATGTTGGTTCAGGCGATATGCTTTCAAGTTTAATTGCTGCGTTTGCAGCTGTCTCTAAAGATAATGAGTTTGAAGCAGCAAGAATCGCCTGCCTTATCTTTGCAACAACTGGTGAACTTGTTGCTGATGAGTTAATTACCGAAAAACCAGGTAGTTTTATTGTTAACCTACTTGATAAACTACATTTAATAACGATAAATGAACTTTCTAATCAGATAACGATGAAAGGAGACCTATAATGCCTGATTTTCCACAAGCACTTTCAATTGCTGGATCCGATAGTAGTGGTGGCGCTGGTATGCAAGCTGACTTAAAAACGATGCAAGAACGGCATGTCTATGCTGCAACAGTTCTCGTCGCAATCACTGCACAAAACACACTTGGTGTGCAAGACAGTCTTCCCCTCCCTGCTAAAATTATTAATGAACAATTTGCCTCAATTGCAAATGATTTAGCCATTAAAGCATGCAAAACAGGGATGCTTGCAGATTCAGAACACGTTAAAGTAGTCGTTAAAAATCTGAAAAAATATCAATTTGGTCCCCTAATTGTTGACCCTGTCATGGTTGCAAAAGGCGGTGCCACACTTCTTTCTGAGGATGCTGTTGTTACAATCAAAGAAGAATTAATTCCTTTAGCCACGGTAGTAACCCCGAATATTCCAGAAGCTGAAGTCATAACTGGCTTGACCATTAATTCAAAAGAAGACATGAGTGCAGCTGGAAAAAAGATTAAATTATTAGGTGCAAAAAACGTCATCATTAAAGGCGGACATTATAACTCTGAAAATATCGTAAATGACTTTGTATTATTAGAAGATAACGATTCATTCTGGATGAGCTCGAAACGTATTGATACAATTCGAACTCATGGCACTGGTGATACCCTCTCAGCCTGCATTGCAGCAGAAATTGCCAAAGGACAAGATATTAAAACGGCCATCTTAGTGTCTAAAAAATATGTTGAAGCAACAATTAGCAACGGTATTATCGTTGGACATGGTCACGGGCCATTAAATCATTGGGCATATCGTGAGGTAACGCAAAATGAAGACATTTAATCAATCATGGTTAGCAAGTTACTTCATTGCAGGAACTCAAGACGTCGCCGACAATCAATTACTACCTACTTTAGAACGAGCGTTAAAATCAGGCATTTCTTGTTTCCAATTTAGAGAAAAAAATCTCTTAACCCCTTTAACCCGGATACAAAAAAAGACACTCGCAATTGAATGTCAGAGGTTATGCACAAAATACCAAGTTCCTTTTTTCATTGATGATGATCTACCTTTAGCACTTGAAATTCAAGCAGATGGTATTCACGTTGGCCAAAATGACCAAAAGATTCAAAATGTGATAGATCAATCGGCGGGTCAATTAGCGATTGGCCTTTCTTGTCAAACACTCGATCAAATTAAACAAGCCAATCAATTATCAGGTATCGCTTATATTGGTAGTGGCCCTGTCTTTCCTACAAAATCAAAGTCAGATGCGACTGCGCCTCTCGGAATAGCTGGCTTAAATCAATTACTATCAATTAGTAAACTCCCGATTGTTGCAATTGGTGGTATTTCAGAAAATAATTTAGCCAAACTGGCTACTACAACTGTTTCGGGAGTTGCTGTTATTTCCTTGATTGCTAAAAGTCCGAACATTGAACAAACAGTTCAATCCATAAATCATTATTTTAAATTGGAGGACGATTAAGATGACAGAAACTAAAGAATTACGTGGACAATTTTTACTTTGGCTAGGTGCGGCCATTTCAATTGCCGAAATTATGACGGGCATGTTACTAGCTCCACTTGGCTTTTCTAAAGGTTTCCTTGCAATTCTAATTGGTCATTTAATTGGTTGTGGTCTCTTCTTACTACCTGCTGGTTATATTGGTGCCAAAAAGCATCAGACAGCCATTCAGTCAACTAAAGTTGCTTTTGGCTCAACAGGTGTGCTCTTATTTTCACTTATCAATTTGATTCAACTAATTGGTTGGACCGCTGTTATGATCGTCAACGCAATTTCAGCAATGAATGGTATTTCAAGTTCCTTACTTAATTTTAAAAATTCAATTATTATGGGACTTGTCATAGCTATTTTGATTATCATTTGGTTATTAGTTAGCGAAAATAGTTTGTATCGAATTAATTTAATTGTTGTTAATTTATTAGTTATTGGTGCAGGTATCATGATTTTTTTAATTTTCAAAGTACCCGTTTCACATACTTCCAATGGCTTAAATATGACATTTGGATCAGCTGTTGAATTAAATATCACCATGGCGTTATCTTGGCTACCACTAATAGGTGATTACACAAAATCAACAAAACATCCACTTGCTATGTCTACAGTTAGTTCGTTTAGCTATTTTTTAGGTAGTTTAATCATGTTTACCATTGGCTTACTTTTAACAACTAGAACCGGATTCACTGATTTTACCTCGTTCTTGGCTACATCAGGTTTAGGTATAATCGCATTATTCATTATTATATTTTCAACTGTTACAACCACATTTTTAGATGTTATGTCAGCAACAATTAACGTTCAGAATATACATTCCTTTAAACATATGAAATTGATTAGTATCATTATAGTTGCGCTTGGCTTAGTCATTGCATGGGTAGTTCCTATTGATAATTATCAAAATTTCTTATATTTTATCGCGTCAGTTTTTACACCATTATATGCAATTGTTTTTGTCACTTACTTTATTATGAAAAAAACGTTGCCTTATTGGTTAAATATTATTTGGTGGTTAATTGGCATTATTGCGTACTATCAATTACAACAATTTGATTTTATTTTTGGAACCACAATTATTATTCTATTCGGACTAGGATTACTCGTTTATCTATCCCAATTTATTTTACCAAAAAATTATTTTAGAAATATAAATTAACCATTTACAAAAAAATAGAGATTTAGCGTTCTCCCCAGTGTTAAACAACTGTTTAGCATTACAAGGCGAACTCTAAATCTCTATTTTAATTTTATAATAATTAAACTATCCAATCAAATTCTAAACTAGGATCAGCATTTAAATTTAATCCTGCACGTTGACCTTTAATAAATTCAACATATCCTGCTGCACCAATCATTGCAGCATTATCACCACATAATTTAATGGGCGCCTTCACAAATTCAATATCATTCATTTTCTTCATATCAGATTCAAGTCTTGTACGTAACCCTTTATTAGCTGCCACACCACCGGCTAAAATTAATTGTTTAATATCATACTCATGACAAGCACGTACCGTTTTCTCAGCAAGTACATCAATCACACTTTGTTGAAAGCTTGTTGCTAAATCAGCCCGGTCCAACTCTTCGCCTAATTGATCTGCATGGTGAACTGTATTGATGAAGGCACTTTTCAATCCACTGAAACTAAAGTCATAACTGTCATCTTTGATCATGGCACGCGGAAAATTAAACGTATCTTGTCCAGTATGTGCAAGTTCATCAATTTCTTTTCCTGATGGATAAGTCATCCCAAGAACACGCCCAACTTTATCATAAGCTTCACCTGCTGCGTCATCACGTGTCTCACCAATAATTTCAAATTGACCTTCTTCAGGCATATAAACTAACTCAGTATGTCCACCCGAAACGAGTAAAGCCATTGATGGATACACTATTTCAGATTCATAGCGCGCTGCAAAAATATGGCCTGCCATATGGTTAACGGGAATTAAAGGCAACTCGTGAGCAAATGCGATAGCTTTAGCAGCAGAAACACCTACTAGTAAAGCACCAACTAATCCTGGTCCATAAGTAACCGCAACAGCATCTAAATCATCATAAGTTACATTTGCTTCTGTCATAGCATCTTTAATACAACTCGTAATTTGTTCAATATGGTGGCGGCTGGCAACTTCAGGTACAACACCACCAAAACGTTTATGACTATTAACTTGCGTTGCAATGATGTTCGACAAAATAAGATGACCGTCTTCGACCACTGCGACACTAGTTTCATCACAACTTGATTCAAATGCTAAAATTAGATTTCTTTCCGTTTTATCCATTGAGACCTCTTTCAACTTAATTCATATTCCTTTATTTTAATTTAAGCAACATATCAACAGCATCTTGCCCATCTTCAACATAATAATTCTCTCGGATACCCACTTTAGTAAATCCTAATTGGTGGTATAGATTTAAAGCCGTCTGGTTATCACGGCGAACCTCTAAACTAACTGTTCTAAATCTCATTAAACGAGCACGCCTTGTAATAGACGTTACCAAAAAGTTTCCCATCCCTCTACCCTGACATTCAGGTAGAACAGCAATATTCGCAATATGTACGTCTCCCGTTATTGCATCCGTTGAACAACCAATAAAGCCTAACATTTTATCTTCCTTACGTAAGACTAAATAAAGTGTTTTGCTTTTTTGGCAAATTTCGCCTTCAAATATTTTTGCACTCCATGGTGATTTACCATCATAAACTGCTTTTTCAATCTCAAGTAGTTCCGGAATATCAGGTACAACAGCACGTGTCATAAAATAACTTTCATTTCTAATTTTAATTCTATGATTCTGAAAAACTAATGTCCTAACAGGTTCATCTGGTCTTAATTCTGGAATAATTTGTTTCACTCGTGCTTTAAATTTTTTCAACATAGGTATTATGATCCTTATCTGAATGGGTTTCTAACCATTGCGTCTCTGCTTGCGTTAATCGTAAATAATTCGGAATAAATGTCTCCTGATTAGCGGGCTCTTTATCTTTACCAATTAATCCCAAAATAAATGCCTGAGGAATATTTAAAAATGAAGCTGGAAACTGTGCCTGATCACCTAAAATATCGATAATTTGTTGTTTAAATAAATCGACATCAGTTCCAACAAAAATTTGTGGTCGGTTACGCTCTTTTAATTCAGTCACCCAAGTCACAAGTTCTCTATGCTGGTCTGGTAATTCATTTACAAGCTCATTATCATTTTTATACAAACCTGAGAATACGTAATTCCTACGTGCGTCAAATAACGGTACAATATCAGAATCACTATTTGTGGAAATACCTGCAGCCAACATTGCTAAACTAGAGACACCAACTAATTCACAATCTAATGTAAATGCTAGTGTTTTAGCTGTGGCAACGCCAATCCTGAGACCAGTAAAAGATCCTGGACCTTGTGCAACCACAATTCGGTCTAGCTCTGCAGGCTTAATACCTGCTAATTTCATGACATCAGAAATTGCTGGCATCAATGTAATACTGTGATTTTTTTTTATATTCGTTGTGATAGTTGCTAATAATGCACTATCTTCTAAAACAGCGACGCTGAGTGGTATATTCGATGTATCAATTGCTAAAATTTTCATTCATATCTTCCTTTATCTCTGCTTTGTTAACATTTTAGCACAAAAATAGTATCACAAATTTTTTCTAAGAGAAAATTAACAAAAAAATAGGACAAATAATTGTCCTATGGTTAATAACTAATTTATTTTGAAAATCCATTTGGATGCGTCTGTTCAAAAGTCCATGCTGTCTTAATGATATCTTCCATATTTTCATACTTAGGAGCCCAACCAAGAATTTCATGTGCTTTTTCACTTGCTGCAATTAAAGTTGAAGGATCACCTGCACGACGTGGTGCAATTTCTGCAGGAATTTCTTTACCTGTTGCACGGCGTGCTGCTTCTAGAATTTCCATATTTGAAAATCCATTAGATGAACCCAAGTTAAAGGCATTACTTTCATTTCCCGCAAGTAAGTAATCTAAGGCGCGAATGTGCGCATCTGCTAAATCAAGAACATGCACGTAATCACGGACGTTTGTACCATCTTTGGTATCATAATCGTCCCCAAAAATTTGTAATTTTTCACGTTCTCCGTTAGCAACTTGTAAAATAATTGGAATTAAATGTGTTTCAGGATTGTGATCTTCACCGATGCTACCATCTGGTTTTGATCCAGCAACATTGAAATAACGTAATGCGACAAACTTAACACCATCTGCAACGTCAGTCCAGTGCATAATTTTTTCCATGGCTAATTTACTTTCACCATATGGATTTGTTGGAATTTGAGGGTCATCTTCATGAATTGGGACAACTTTAGGTTCACCATATGTTGCAGCTGTTGAAGAAAAGACGATTTTTTTAACGCCAACTTCAGTCATGACTTCAAGTAAATGAATCATCCCTGCTGTATTATTGTCAAAATATTTTAATGGTTTTACCATTGATTCACCAACAAGAGATGAAGCTGCAAAATGAATAACTGCTTCAATATCCTCATTTTTGAAAACATTGCGCATAAAATTTTTATCCGCAATATCTCCTTGATAAAATTTTGCCTTTTTATTAACAGCCTCTAAGTGCCCTGTCACTAAATTATCGACAACAACAACATCACGACTATTTTCTACTAATTGATCAACAGTATGTGAACCAATGTAACCTGCGCCACCCAAAACTAAAATTGACATTTAAATTCCTCCAAATAGTTTATTTTCTTTATTATAACTTATTTTAGTAAATTTATCAGTGATTCACCCTTCTTTAGCAAATAAATAGACGACGAAAATAAATTCGCCGTCTGGTTAATTTCTATAAGTCACCCGTTAAAAATTGTGCTTGGCCCATGCCAAAGCTCCAATCTTCATCAGTATTAGTTGTTAAATTAATCATTAAATCTTCTGGTCTCAATCCAACTTTTGTTTGTAACTGTTGCATTAACTGTTGATAGAAGGTTTCTTTTTGCTCTGTCGTTCTTGGTCGCGTTGTTAAACTAAAGACCAATACTTCTTTTGTTCGCATAAATCCAAGCCCAGTATCTAAAATTTGCATTTCATTTATTGGATGTTGAGTGACAATTTGATATCTGTCACTAACTGGTGCGCCAAATGAATTAAGCATTACATCATAAGCAATATCTAAAATTTCTTTTATTTGGCCTTCAGAACGGCCTTCAATCATATCAATTTTCATCAATGGCATAGATTGAATCCTCCTATAATCGTTTACCTAATCTTTGGATTTGTTTATTATTACCAACCATATATAACAAAATAATTTGAATTGGAATTAAAATTAAATCTTTGATAGCACGTGCATAGATAATTGTCCAAGGTGACTGGTACATTAATACTAGCCAGAATGTATTTAACAATAAATCAATAACAACGACATTGATTAATACGGCAATAATAATTCGCGGTAACGTAAATGGTTTTTTATAAAATACAAGTCCATAGAAAAACGCACCTAAGAAAGCAGATAGCGAGAATCCCCAGAAAAATGTACCTCCTTTACTGAATAATACTGTTCCAAGTAAATCCGATAAAACAGAACCAATACCACCCAGTAATGGGCCAAACCACGCCGCTAATAGATAAGTCGCAATAAAAGTGAAACTTATCCGTAACGTCAATACCTGATACGATAATAAATTAGTTAGAATAATTTGACCAGCCAATAATAGACCCATCACCGCTATATTCTTTGCGGTTAACCTCTTTGTTAAATTTTCCATGATTCAGACATCTCCTCGTTGGAGTTGCCACATTGTGGTATGCGGCGAATGCGAAAACACAACCGCAGCTATCGCTAGCCTTCGTCCAAAAGACACATTCCGTCCTTTTGGCACTTAACGCTGTATTCTCTACCCCGAAATTTTGTATTTTACTACTTGTGTAGTATACCACTAAAAAGAAAATAACTTTGGGTGTTTCTTTTTAATTTATTTTCTTTTCACGAATCATAAAAATTAGTCCCATAAGTAATCCTAACGCAGCAGGAACTATCCAACTTAAGCCAATATTAAACAGTGGTAAATAATGATTTGCAAATGCTAACATATTTTTAGCAAAAGCTAAATTTTTAATTGAAATTGGCATCGCGTTTAGTCCATCAAAAATGGCACTAAAAAGCGTTAAAACGGTTAACCATTTGTAGATAATGCTGACTTTTAAGTCATACTTATTTAAAGTAGGTTCTAAACAGGCAGCAATCATCAATACAATAGCAAGTGGGTAAAGCAACATCAAAACTGGTGTTGATAATGTAATTAATTGATCTAACCCAACGTTGGCAATTAAACAACTAATCACACAACCAAGTGTTAAATACAATTTATAGCTACCATGACCAATAATTTCAACACATGTTTTAGCACATGCGCTAGTCACGCCAATTGCCGTTTTAATACAAGCAACAACAATAATTGCAGCAAGAAAGAAACTTCCGAATTGTCCAAAATAACGTTGAGCAACTTGAGCTAAAATAGCACCACCATTACCAGAATGTGGAAATACACCCAGACTCGTTGCCCCAAGATAGGCCAAGCATGTATAGATGATTCCCATCAAAATAACACTGATACTACCAGAATAGATAATCCCTTTAGTAATTGATTTAGGATTCGTAATACCTAAATCTTTAATTGTATCCACAATGATAATACCAAAAGCCAAACCAGCGAGTGCATCCATAGTGTAATATCCTTGCCCAAAAGCAGACATAAAAGCACCATTCTTGTAAGAACTTGTTGCGGGGAAATCTGAAAAATTACCCATTGGCTTAATAAATACAAATAACAATAAAATAGCCAACGCACATAAAAATATGGGATTTAAATACTTACCAACATAGACTAATATCTTGGTTGGTTTAACTGCCAAAAGCCAAACTATTGTGAAGAATAAAATTGAAAATAATAATAGCCATACTGAATGTTGGCTGGCTTTAATATGTGGTGCAATTCCAATTTCAAACGGAATAGTTGCTGATCTTGGACCTGCAAATAGCGGTCCAATAGTTAGGTAGAGCAACATTGTGAAAATTATGCCATACGTTCGATTAACCTTAGAGGCTAAATCGAAAACTCCCCTACTTTTAGACAATCCAATAGCAATTACACCTAAAAAAGGTAACCCAACACCAGCAATTAGAAAGCCTAAATTACCTATCCACAGGTTTTGTCCGGATTGTTGACCTACAAAGACTGGAAAAATTAAATTTCCCGCGCCAAAAAATAAACCGAATAACATTGAGCTAATAAATAAATACTCATTCTTACTTAATTGTTTTTCTTTCATTCTCATAACCACCTTATCTGTTCATATACAGTAACAAATTCATAGTCAAAGTACAATATAATATGTATAATCTAAGTGTCAGCAAGGAGGAAAATATGAAAAAAATATTAATTTTACACACTGGTGGTACAATCGCCATGTCTGAAAATCAAGAAACAGGCGCAGTTGCACCTGGTGCAGAAAACCCTTTAAACCAAGTTGAAAATCCATTTGGTGATCGTTTCGATTTAATCACTGAAAATATTTTTAACTTACCATCCCCACATATTGGCCCCATAGAGATGCTAATTATTCAAAAAAGAATTATGCGTGCATCCGCGGAAGCGATTGATGGTATTGTTATTACTCACGGTACGGATACATTAGAAGAAACTGCTTATTTTTTAGATCTTACATTACCGAACCATCTACCTGTCGTTTTAACAGGTGCTATGCGTTCCGCAAATGAAATAGGCTCAGATGGCTTACACAATTTTCAAACAGCCATCTTAACTGCAGCAAGTGATGATGCAGTTGATAAAGGTGTCTTAGTTGTTATGAATGATGAAATTCATACAGCACGCTATGTAACAAAAACACATACAACAAATGTCGCAACTTTTAGAACACCAACGTTTGGCCCAATTGGTAGTATCGCTAAAGATAACGTGACCTTTTTTGCCGAATTGCTAAGCCAGACTTGCTTAGCAATCGACAAAGTTGTTGATCATGTTTATTTAATTAAGGCTTATGCTGGAATGGATGCTGATTTACTTGGTTTTCTTAATAATGACCAAACGAACGGTATTGTCATTGAAGCTCTTGGTGCAGGAAATCTTCCCCCACAAGTTTTAGCTAATCTTCAAAAATTAATTGATCGCGATATTCCAGTTGTAATTGTTTCACGTTGCTTTAATGGCGTGGCACAAGATGTTTACGACTATGAAGGTGGTGGCGTTCAATTGAAAAAAATGGGCGGCATCTTCTGTCGTGGCTTAAATGGTCAAAAAGCAAGAATCAAACTATTGGTTGGATTAAGTGCTGGTCTTGAAAAAGAAGAACTCTCGATTTATGTCGCAGATGCTTTATCATAAAAATATAAAAAATGCTCTGAGTAACTGGATAGACTTCCAGTTACTCAGAGCATTTTTTATTCTAACGTTTCGTCCACTCACAGTCAGCTTCACAATAAACATCATCACCAATTTTAATCTGGTGATGTGTCGTTAAGTTATCAATAACAACGATACTATCTATCTTATGACCATAGTGAATTTCTTTTTCATATTTAATATTCATATGTTTCAAATCATGTGACATTAAAAAGTCTTCTGACAATGAATCTAATAACCAATCAAAATATTTTGAATTGTTTACATGTTGATTTGGATCAATATCAAAGAATCGAACGTCATATGATTTTTTAGCAGCTATTGTATCTTCTTTCATGATACCAACTGGTTTCTCCAAACGCTCAATTCTTCGTGTATATTCAGCACCAAAAGGTTCAATAACTTCTGGCAATACACGAGTCATTTTACGTGTTTTATGATCCATTAAAACAAATACAGCATGAATATGTGCACACTCATTACCTGCTTCATCATGAACCCAGAAATCTCGGTAACAGAAGAAACGATTGTACGAAACAGCCTCAGTAGTTAATGTTAAATTCTCATCAATATGTGGTATTCTCGAAATATCAATAAGATATTGTGTAATAACCCAACCAAAGCCCAAATTTGTTAAATCTTTTTCAGTAATTCCTAAGCTATCACTTTGGTCTGTTGAAACCAAAATAATCATGTTAATTAGCATTGCTACTGTCACACGCCCACTTTTATCGCCTTCATAGTAAACCGCACGATGTAGCTCACTAAATTTATTATCTGCCAATATGTTCACTCCTTAAATCTGATGATACAGATTATAAACTTCTTGTTTTTTCATCTCTTGTTTCTTAGCAATCTCTTTTATCGCATCATTAGTTTTCATACCTGTTTCAATCAAATAATCAACTTGTTCTTCAATTGACATATTAGCCAGATGATCAACTTCCGTTGCTTCTGGCGAATCATTTCCCTCAACAATTACACAAAATTCTCCACGGACTTGCTCAGTGCCAGCCCATTTGATAGCATCATCCAGTGTTCCACGCAAGAATTCTTCATAACGTTTAGTTAATTCTCGGCATAGTACAACTTTACGCTGACCACCAAGGCTAGCAGCTATTTGTGTTAATGTTTTTTTCAAGCGATGTGGTGCTTCATAAAAAATAAGCGTCATTGTTTGATTTTTCAACTCAGCTAATTCTTCTTTTTGACTCTTAGGTTTTCGCGATAAAAAACCATAGAATAAGAACGGTTGTGGCGCTAATCCAGAAGCTATTAATGCAGTGATCCCGGCATTTGCCCCAGGAAGTGGCACAACTGGAATCTTAGCTTCAATACATGCTTTAACAAGATCATGCCCAGGATCACTAATTGATGGCATTCCTGCATCACTTACTTGTGCGATTGATTGACCAGCCAATATTTTATCAACAAATTGCGGAATACGTTCTTGCGTATTATGTTCATGAAAACTCAATTGACTTGTTTCAATTTCAAAATGATTTAATAATTTTTGTGTGTTTCGTGTATCTTCGGCTGCTATATAGTCAACCTCTTTTAAAATATCAATCGCTCTAAACGTCATATCAGATAAATTACCAATTGGTGTCGGTACTAAATATAATGACCCAGTTGTCCCTTTACCTTGAAAACTGCTTTGTGCTGCTATTTCACTCATACTTCGCGCTCCCCATAAATTAAATCTAAACAGAAAGCACAAGGTTCATCATCGACTCGACGTGATCCGTACATCCCTTCAATATTACAAATATGAAAACCTTGATCATATAATTTTTCTAAGTTTTGACGTGATTTTGACAGATTTGCATCGGAAGATTCATTAAAATTCTTAGACGTTTGTCGTTCTATTTCACTTAATCGTTCTCTCAAATGTTGGTTTTCAATCTCCAATTCAGCGTTATTTTCAAGAACACCAGTCATATCAGATTTTATTGTTTCAAAACTCGATAACATTTTTTTCATTTCTTCCTCGATAGCTATAAAATTATCATATAGTTGACGCTTATCCACAAAATCACCTTCATTTCATATTTTATAAATCTATTAATTTTAACGTTGTTACTTCAATTGCACTTTGAAATGTCATATTTATTTGGAGCATCGTTTTAATTTGTAAACAACCATCTAATATAGCAACTAACTTTTTATCACTAATCATTTGAGTTATTTTATCAATTTCAGTTAAACGATTAGAAAAACTCACTTGTTCCTTACGATTATAACGGACAAGTAAACAATCACGCGCTAACAGTACCATTAAATCAACCATCAATGCCTGTTGTTGTTTTTCTTTTGCGAGTGGCACTAGTTTTGTTTGTACCAAAATGAAACTTTCAGCATCATTTTTCAATAATTTACTGAACCAATTCCAAACTTGATTTGTCATTTCAGTAAAATTCTCATCTTGTGCTAATGCTACAGCATGGCTTGTACTCTCAGTTACATGAACAAGTAACTGAGCCTGATCTTTCAAGATACCTTGATTTAATAAATTTTGAATCAATTTTTCTTGAGAGAGTGCGACAAAATTAACCAGTTGGCACCGTGATTGAATAGTTGGCAAAATTTGATTTTTATTTTCTGTTAATAAGAAAGCTTTCACATTTCCAACAGGCTCTTCTAAAAATTTAAGTAAACTGTTCGCAGCACTAGCTGTCATACTCTCAGCTTTTTCAATTATAAAAATCTTTTGGCTACCTTCAACACCACTTTTTGAAAATTCTGATTTCAAAAATCGAATTTGATCAACTTTAATTGACTGGCCTTCAGGCTTAACACTCACGATATCAGGGTGATTACCTGATAGAATTCGTTGACATTCACCACATACACCGCAAGGCTTTTGATCCTCGTCAGCAGTACAAAAGAGTCGCATTGCAATCCATTGTGCTAGTTCAACCTTACCAATACCTTCTGGTCCGGAAAATAGATAAGCATGGGCTAACTTATTTGTTATTATCAATTTTTCAAAATGTTCAATTAATTTTGGCTGTAATTCTTGAATTTTAATATTACTGGTTTCATCAGCTAATTCTGTCATTACTATTTACTCCTAAAATTGATGAAACTCTTCTACTGGTAAGACAAATACTGTTGCACCACCAACCTGAACTTCTAATGGAAATGGTACTTGTGCATCCATTGAAACATCTAAGTTAACAGGGGGGGCCATAAATTGTTCACGCGTTGATGATGTCTCTTTAATGATTTGTAATACCTCATCAACACGTTCATCTTCAATACCAATTAAAAAGGTTGTATTACCAGACTTTAAAAAACCACCAGTTGTTGATAGTTTTGTTGCACGGACATTTGAATCTATAAATATATTGCTTAATCGGTTACTATCTTTATCTTGAACAATCGCTGTAATTAATTTCATTTGAATTCCCTCATTTCATTTATTTAAAAGACTCGGGTAATTTTTTCTTCAGAACGTCAATACAATCGTCAATTACTTTTTCCAAAGGTTGCGCCGCATTAATGGTTATAATACGTTCTGGATTTTTCACTGCTAATTGTTGGTATGCTTTGCGTACTTTTTGATGGAACTCTAACTTTTCATCATCTAAACGATTTATTTCATTTTGACGATGCTCAAAAATTCGTTTTAATCCAATTTCTGATGGTACGTCAAAGTATAAAGTTAAATCAGGTTCTGTTCCATTTGTTGCAAATAGGTTCATATCAGCAACCGCTTGCGTTCCGATATCTCTACCAGCACCTTGGTAAGCAATTGAACTATCAACATAACGATCACATATTACAATTTTATCTTCCTTAAGTGCTGGGAAAATTATTTCTGCGATATGCTGACGTCTTGATGCTGCAAACAATAATGCTTCAGTTCGTTTATCCATCTCTGGATAATCTTGATTTAAGACAACTTCACGAATGGCTTCAGATATCGGACTTCCACCTGGTTCACGTGTTATAACTAATTCTTTTACCAAGTTATTTTGTATCTTTTTTATAATACCTTTTAAGGCACTCGTTTTGCCGGACCCATCTGGTCCTTCAATCGTTATAAATTTTCCAGTCACATTAACGACCCCAATACTTATTATTATTGTACTTGAATCTTAAAAACCTGTCCATAAGATAAACCTACTATTAGTATACTATCTCTTATTTAATAAATCTAATCAGCATTTCACAAAAAAACGCCAAGACAAGTTAGGCGAATTGTCTCAACGTTCTTTCTAATTTAATGTGTGATTACTGAAGCCTGCATATGCCCTTTAACTGAACGAACACGCGCTTCATTATAGAGAAAGAAATATCTTTTTCTTGCCATCTGTGTTTCATTAATTAATTCTTCATCAACTTCGTAAATGGCCTCTTCAGTTTGTTTGGCTTGATCCCATGCTATTTTAGCGAGATCAATTGACTCTAGCAACTTAGCGTCATACTCTTTACGTAATTTAAGTTTTGTTTTTTTATTAAACATTACACCGTCAGCTCATTTCTATATTTCAGTACGTCCTTCAATCGCTTTAAACAACGTCATTTCATCTGCGTACTCAATATCGCTACCTACAGATAGTCCATGGGCTAATCTTGTCACTTTAATTCCAGCCGGTTTAATCAATCTCGATAAATACATTGACGTTGCTTCACCTTCTGGCGTTGCATTTGTCGCAATAATAACTTCCTGCATATCGGGATGCGATTGAAGACGTGTTAATAAACTTGTGATATTAATATCTTCCGGCCCTTTACCTTCAATTGGTGATAATACACCATGAAGCACGTGATACAAGCCGTGATACTCTTTCATTTTTTCTAAAGACATCACATCTTTAGGTTCTTCTACAACAATAACTTTGGTTTGATCACGTGATGAATCAGAACAAATCTGACAAGGATCTTCTTCAGTAATATTGCCACAGATACTACAATAATGTAGGTCTCGTTTGGCAGATATTAGTGATTTAGCAAAATCGGTGACATCATCTTCATCCATATCAATTGTAAAAAAAGCTAATCTTGTAGCAGTTTTACCACCAATACCTGGTAATTTCATATAACTTTCAATCAATTTTGCGATAGGTTCAGGATATTGCATTTTCTTTAGCCTTCTTTAATTTTAAGTTTATAGTCCAGGCATCCCTTGAGAATATTTACCCAATTTATCAGTTGTTGTTTTTTCAATTTTTGTCATAGCATCATTAACAGCCATAATAATTAAATCTTGTAACATATCAACATCATCAGGATCGACTGCTTCTTCTTTAATCATGATATCAGTCATTTTTTTGTCCCCTGTAAAGGTTACCTTAACTAAATCATTTGAAGCTTCGCCAACAAATTCAGTTGCATTCAAAGCCTCTTGGTCTTTTGTCATATCTTTTTGTAATTTTTGCATTTGTTTCATCATACCTTGCATATTACCATTTCCACGCATCATTATTAATTACTTCCTTTCTAATCCTGTTTAATTTCTATATTTTCTGTTCCAAAAATTTCTTCAGCTTTTGAAACAATTGGTTCTACTACTTCAGGTTCTGGCTCAATAATTGTTTCAGTTCCCTCGTGCTCATTTTGTTTAATGTAAGATTTTCGGACTTCTGGCCATTGCTCTGCTGTAATACAGACCACCTTAGGGACATGATGTAATAATCGATCTAACCCATTACCTAAAGCATCGAGTAACTCTGTATCACTTGAAGCTTTGACAGACAAGAATTCGTAATTAAAACTAACAAGTACACTGTCAGGACTAGCCGCAACCGGTTCACTAGCTTGCATAATCGCACGTTGTGTAACTGAAAGTTGATGCAACAACTCTGGCCAAACCTGTTTTAATTGTACCAAACTTTCTTTTGTTGCGTGATCTAAAATAGGATAAATTTGAGATAAATTTAATGTTGCTTTTTTTTGAGTAGAGGCAACTTTTTTAGGCTTAGCTATTACTGCCACTTGCGGTTGATTATCATTCTGACTTAAATCAATTATTTGCTTTTTCAAGTCTTCAACTGTTTTAGTTAAATTATTAATTTGTTTAGATGCATCTGAACTTAATTCTGATTGAGTCGTCTCCGCAATCGTATCAGAGGTATTAAATTGTGATAATCGAATTGTTAATACTTCTAAATAAACATCTGGATGTGTTGTAAATCGCATTTGTTGTTGAATTTCATTTAAAACATTTATCATTTGGTATAAGAAATCAGCAGAAATAGTCTGTGATAAGTTTTTAAAATCATCATTAACCATCCCTAATTCTAGTTGATTAATAAGTGCTGGTGCTTGCTGATATAATAGTAAATCACGACTATAGGCAATTAAATCTTCGATTAATCTAGTTGAATCTTTACCTTCGTCTATAATTGCTTGTATCGTTTCTAATGCCTCAGTAGTCGCTTTTTGACTAACTTCCGTGACGTAATTCTGTATTTTATCCTGTGTTACACTACCGGTTACTAACAAAGCATTATCCAAAGTCACCTTGTTATCACCGAATGAAATGACCTGATCTAAAATACTCAAAGCATCCCGCATTCCACCTTCAGCTGCTTTAGCGATAACTTTAAGCGCTGGTTCTTCATATTCAATTCCTTTTTCAGACAAAATATAAACCATTCGTTCATAACTGTCAGCTGGCGTAATACGCTTGAAATCAAATTTCTGAGTTCTAGAAATAATGGTTGCTGGAATCTTATGTGGTTCCGTTGTAGCAAGAATAAAAATAACATTTTCAGGTGGTTCTTCAAGCGTCTTCAAGAGTGCATTAAAAGCACCCGTAGATAGCATATGAACTTCATCAATAATATAGATTTTAAAATCAGCTTGTGTGGGTGCATACTTTACTTTGTCACGGATATCACGAATTTCTTCAACCCCATTATTAGAAGCGGCATCAATTTCGATAACATCGTTTAATTGACCATTCGTAATAGCGATACATGTCTCACATTTGTTACATGGTTCGCCATTTTCCTGGAAGTGACAATTAACTGCCTTAGCAAAAATTTTAGCTGCGGACGTTTTACCTGTTCCACGTGGACCATTAAAAATGTATGCATGACTTGTTTGTTGTGTCATAATTGCATTTTTCAACGTCTGCGTAATCATGTTTTGTCCAACTAAATCACTAAATTTTTGTGGACGCCAGACACGGTATAAAGCTTGGTAACTCATCACAATCTCTCCTTTCAAAATCTATAAATAGCTTTTTAAATAAAAAAATCTCTCAGCCATTTCTGACTAAGAGTCTTAAATAATCATAATTACTTAAGGCACAAAGTGAATCAAACTTAGTGCTGCTTCCTTCCGGATCTGACACAATTCGTAAGCACACTATTGCCTTAAGGCCTTGCGGCAATTATTATAATACATTAAATTCCAACAAAAAGCTACCTTTATGATTGCTTTTTTTCTTTTCTTTTACGACGAACTTCTCTAAAGAATGATTGGAGTAGGTCTTTGGCTTCATCTAATAATAATCCAGATTCTACTTTTGCTTGATGATTAAATCGTTCATCCGTTAATAAGTTCCCAATGCTGCCTGCAGTTCCTGCTTTAGGATCAAATGCACCAAAGTAAACTTCGGGGATTCTTGAATTGATAATCGCACCACTACACATTGGGCATGGTTCTAGTGTTACGAATAATTGCGCATCTACAAGACGCCAGCTATGAATCGTAGCACAGGCTTCTTGGATGGCTAAAATTTCAGCGTGAAGGGTTGCATCTTGCACGTGTTCACGAATATTATGGCCTCGTCCAATAATCTCACCATTTTGTACAACAACACAGCCAATTGGTACTTCACCAATAATTTTTGCATTTCTTGCTTCATATAAAGCTTCGCGCATAAAAAATTCTTTTTGTTCTTCAGTTAATTTTTCTACCATTTACTTCACACTCATTAAAATATAGTAACCTTTATCTTTTAAAATAATGTCACAATTACCAAAAACTTCAGTCATTCTCTTTTGAGCCGAACTTGCCCCTTGTTTCTTTTGTAATACAGCAAACAATTGTCCGCCAACTTTTAAATGGTCGAATGCGCCACTTAAAATTTCATGAACGACCTCTTTGCCTGCTCTAATAGGCGGGTTTGTAAGAATTGCAGCATAATCTGTCTTTTTTACATGACTGTATGCGGCAGATTCAAAAACTTCTATATTATTAATTTTATTGATTACCGCGTTCTTCTTTGCTAATTCTAATGCTAATTCGTTTACATCTGTCATGTCTATTTTTCGTTCTGGTTGATTCTTGGCTATAGCAAGTCCTATTGGACCGTATCCACATCCAACATCTAAAATATTTCCCGGAATTATTTTTTGTTGCTCAACTGCATTTAATAAAACTCTTGAACCAAAATCGACTGTTTTTTTTGAAAATACACCATTATCTGTGGTAAACTTAAACTCGTTGTTCAACAGTTTAAATGTCCATTCTTTTTCATCATGAATAACATCTGGATTTTTCGAAAAATAATAATTCGTCATATTTTTACCTACTTTCTCAATAGTTTCTATAATACGGAGAAAATCGAATTTTCGCAATCAAAATTTAATATAAACAATCCAAGACCTTGAACACTACATCTTGTGTGATGCAACTTAAAATCACACTAAATGTAGTGTTTTTTTCAATTGATTTTTGGATTATGTGTTGTATACTTATCTTATTAAACAAAACAACAAAGGGGAATTTATATAATGAAAAAAGTTACTGTATTTACAAAAAACAACTGCATCCAATGCAAAATGACAAAACGTTTTTTAGAAGAAAACAACGTCGACTTTGATGAACGTAACATTTCCGAAGACGATAACGCAATCGATTACTTGAAAGGCCAAGGTTTCCAAGCTGTTCCTGTTATAGAAGCTACTGGATTCGATACAATCGCAGGATTTCGTCCTGATATGCTTAAAAAGTTGGCAGTCTAATGAAAATTGTTTTCTTTAGCATTACTGGACAAACACGACGCTTCATCAATAAAATTGGCTATCCTTCATTTGAAATCGATCCAACAAACCCGCTTATTGAATTAAATGAACCCTATATTTTAATTGTTCCAACTTATGAAATTGGGCTCACTGAATCGGTCAACGACTTTATTGAATATCAATCAAATAGAGAAAATATACTGGGTGTTGTTGGCGGTGGGAACCGCAACTTCGCCCAACTTTTTATTTTTACAGCCAAAGATATCGCAACCGACTATCACGTCCCATTATTATATGAATTTGAATTCAATGGCACTGAAGAAGATGTAATCAATATGAAGAAAGTAGTTGATGAAATTGACATTAAAAACGTTAAATAGTGATAAAGTCACTTATTATGATTTAAATAATGAAATTAATATTCCCGTAGACGGTCAAATCCCACTTCAAAAAGATCAAGAAGCCTTAACCGCCTTTTTGAAAGAAAATGTTGCTGAAAATACAATGCAATTTGATTCATTAAAAGCACGTTTTGATTATTTAATTGACAACAACTATATTGAAACTGATTTTTATAATAAATATGACTTCTCATTTATAGAGGAGCTCTACGCTTATTTAGCAGCTCAAAAATTCCATTTCGGTACATTTATGGCTGCCTACAAATTTTATGCTCAATACGCACTTAAAACTGATAATAATGCCTATTACCTTGAAAATTATATTGATCGTGTTGCAATGAACGTTCTTTACTTTGCTGATGGTAATACAGAACTAGCTATGAATTTAGCTGACGAAATGATTCATCAACGTTACCAACCTGCTACACCTAGTTTCTTAAATGCCGGTCGTAAACGTCGTGGAGAATTAGTTTCTTGCTTCCTAATTCAAATTACTGATGATATGAATGGTATTGGACGTGGCATTAACTCAGCACTTCAATTATCTCGAATTGGTGGTGGTGTTGGTATTACGCTCAGTAATTTACGTGGCGCAGGTGCACCAATTAAAGGGATTGAGGGCGCTGCTTCTGGTGTTCTACCCGTTATGAAATTATTAGAAGATAGTTTTTCATATTCTAACCAACTAGGACAGCGTCAAGGTGCTGGAGTTGTCTATTTAGACGTCTTCCATCCAGATATTGTTGCTTTCCTGTCAGCTAAAAAAGAAAATGCTGATGAAAAAATCCGTGTTAAAACTTTATCACTAGGCATCACTGTACCTGATAAATTTTACGAACTCATTAAAGATAATGCAACGATGTATCTTTTCGATCCCTACGGTGTTGAAAGAGAATATGGAGTCCCTTATTCCTATGTTGATATCACAAAAGAATATGACAATATGGTTGCCAATAAAAATATTAGTAAAAAAACGATTCTTGCCCGCGAATTAGAAACTGAAATTTCTAAGCTGCAACAAGAGTCAGGCTATCCTTATATTGTCAATGTTGATACAGCAAATCGCGCAAACCCAATTGATGGTAAAATCATTATGAGTAATCTTTGTTCAGAAATCATGCAGGTTCAGACACCATCAACTGTGAATAATGCACAAGGCTACGATGTTATGGGGACTGATATTTCATGTAACTTAGGCTCAACTAACATTGTTAATATGATGGCTTCTCCAGATTTTGGCCGTTCAGTTGATTCAATGGTTCGCGCTTTAACTTTTGTAACTGATAGTTCAGATATTGATGTTGTGCCTCCTATTCAACATGGAAATAACTTAGCGCATACCATCGGTTTAGGTGCAATGGGCTTACATGCCTACTTCGCTAAAAACCATATGCATTATGGTTCAGAAGACTCAATCGATTTCACTAGTGTTTATTTTATGATGCTTAACTATTACTCATTAAAATCATCAAATGCTATCGCTAAAGAAAAAAATGAAACATTCCATAACTTTGAAAAAAGTACTTATGCAACTGGTACCTACTTTGATAAGTATCTTAACGAAGATTGGGGCCCTACTTCTGATAAAGTTGCTGCCTTATTTGATGGCATCGACATCCCTAATCAAGAAGATTGGGCGACTTTGAAAGCTAATATTCAAACTGACGGTCTTTATCATCAAAATAGATTGGCTGTTGCACCTAATGGCTCTATTTCATATATTAACGATACTACTGCCAGTCTTCACCCAATTATTAACCGAATCGAAGAGCGTCAAGAAAAGAAAATTGGAAAGATTTACTATCCAGCTCCTTACCTTTCAAATGACACGATTCCATACTATACTTCTGCATACGACATGGATATGCGTAAAGTTATTGACGTTTACGCTGCTGCACAGGAACATATCGATCAATCACTTAGTTTAACTTTATTCATGCGTTCAACGATTCCTGAAGGCCTCTACGAATGGAAAAATGGTCGGACAGATAAAATGACAACACGTGACTTAAACATTTTGCGTAATTATGCGTATAATAAAGGTATTAAGTCAATTTACTACATCAGAACCTTTACTGATGATCAAGAAGAAGTTGGCGCAAACGCTTGTGAGAGTTGTGTTATCTAAACTGTAACGGAGGAAAGTTAAATGAATAATGATAGTTACAAAGCAATTAATTGGAACGAAGTTGAAGATCAAGTTGATAAAGCAACTTGGGAAAAACTAACAGAACAATTTTGGTTAGATACACGTATCCCCCTTTCAAATGATTTAGATGATTGGCGTACACTGAGTCCTGCAGAAAAAACATTAGTTGGTCATGATTTTGGTGGGCTAACATTGTTGGATACGGTGCAATCACAAGATGGGATGGAAGCGTTGCGTCATGATACACGGACTGCCCACGAAGAAGCTGTTTTAAATAATATTCAATTTATGGAATCGGTTCATGCTAAAAGTTATTCATCAATTTTTTCAACGTTGAATACAGCTTCAGAGATTACTGAAATTTTCGAATGGACAGACAAAAACGAATTTTTACAAAAAAAAGCACAACGTATTAATGGTATTTACCAAAACGGGTCACCATTGGAGAAAAAAGTTGCTTCTGTTTTTCTTGAAACGTTCTTATTCTACTCTGGTTTCTATACGCCACTTTACTATTTAGGCCATAACAAACTGGCAAACGTTGCTGAAATTATTAAATTAATTTTACGTGATGAATCTGTTCATGGTACCTTCATTGGCTATAAATTCCAATTAGGATTCAACGAACTTTCTGAAGAAGAACAAGGTAAAATGAAGACCTGGATGTATGACCTTCTGTTTGAATTATATGAAAACGAAGAAAAATATACCCATGAACTTTATGATGAAGTTGGTTGGACTGAAGAAGTTTTAACCTTCTTACGTTACAATGCCAACAAAGCTCTAATGAATTTAGGCCAAGATCCTTTGTTCCCTGATACAGCTTCTGATGTTAATCCTGTTGTCATGAACGGAATTTCAACATCAACATCTAATCATGATTTCTTCTCTCAAGTTGGTAATGGCTACTTACTTGGTAGTGTGGAATCAATGGATGATTCAGATTATGAAATTGGTGAAAGCGGCCAAATGAAACGTCGTCCTAAACGTTAGAAAAAAATCCTTACTATCAGCCTAAAAACTGATAGTAAGGATTTTTTATTTAACAGTTTTAACTTTACAATTACAGTAACATTCCCACTATTCCCGCACAAAGTATCAATATTCCTATAATGACCATCCATACACCTGATAAACGATTTAATTTCTCACGATGACTAGAATCCTGCGTTATTTTCTTCATCCTAAAGTTGGTATATTTATTAGGAACCGTTTTAGGCGCATAGTTTCCTAAGATGATCAGCAATGTTCCCACTATCAGTGCAACACTGCTAATAATATTAACCTGATGTCCCAACGCGGTAGCAAATATCATTGTTGCTAAAAGTATTGATAAGATTGGCGTAATCCAAATTAAAGCTGTATCTAGTTTCTTATTTTGACGATTAGTGTTATCTATTACCATTATCACCACATTGATTAAAATCATCAATAATGGGAACCCAATAATAACTAGATTTTTATCACCATACTGATCAATATTACCACCTATATTCCAGTGAATCGGAATTTTATTGGGTAATTTGTGATACAAAACTACTCCCATAATCATTGGAACAAATCCAAATAAGATGGCGCTGATATTCCTTTTATTTTTCATAATTGTCTCCTCCTACCAGATATTGTGACCATTTTAAATAATTCGAAATAGTCGTTTGATTCAAATTAATATGGTTACTACTTTTACCAATTGGCAAGCTATAATCCTTACCAGTAATGTAGTAAAAAAAATAGCATTTAGAGCTAATTAAAAACTAACCCTAAATACTATTTTTTTAAGCGTTCACTTTGTTAATCACTCTTTTATCTGTTGGTAAAACAGTTACTTCAAATTCTGAAATATAAGCATTTTCATAGTCCAATGCCTTAATATTAAAATTAGCAATTTTCATTTCATCATTAGCTCGAAATTTTGAGTCATTATTAAGCACAAATCCAGTAAGCGTCACCGCTTCACTTTCTTCCGTTTCTTTAAGCGTTGTATCAAAATATCTTTCAAAATCATATAATGTCACTTTACCTGAAACTTTAAATTTATTGTTTCCCATATCTACTATATTATCGTCATTCGTATCATCAAATTCTTCTCTAACAACACCAAATAATTCTTCATAGATATCTTTATCTGTAACAATCCCTGAAGTCCCACCATACTCATTAACGACGATAACGATTGGTGTTCTCTTAGATACCATAACATCCATAATACTATGAACTTCAGCATTTTCTTGAACGGCCGGAATATCACGCATAATTGTTGAAATCAAATTTGTCTTATCAATTTTTTCCTGTCGCAATAAATCATAACTATAAACGTACCCGATAACTTTATCTTTATCATTGTTAGCAATAACTGGGAACCTTGAATATCTAGTTCTCCAATATAAATTAACAACGTTTCTAATTGAATCGTCTACGTCTACTGCAACCATCGATGTTCGGTCAATCATGATATCTTCTGCCACTTTATCATTCATATCAAATGCTCGTCGCATGAATGTTAAATCTTCTTCATCAAGTTCACCAGCATTTGCGGATAATCGAGATAATGAGAGAATTTCAGTTTGCGAATAAATATCTTCTTCATTTTCAACTTCATAACCTAACAAATGCGTAATCCAATTTGCTGAACGATCTAAAATCCAAATTAATGGGTATAACACAATATGGAAAAACATAATAGGACGGACAATAAATAATAATACTGGCAATGGATCTGCAATTGCAATATTTTTAGGTACTAAATCAGTAAAAACAGCATGAATAACAGTAAAAATAAGAATTGCAGCAACCGATGCAATAGCATTTGCCATAGCCGCGGGTAATATATTTGATTGTATAATCGCATCTGCTATTGTTTTTTCACCAATCCAACCTAAAATCAAACTAGTTGAAGTGATTCCAACTTGGGCCGTTGACAGATACTCCGTTAGGTTCTCCGTCATATGAATAGCCCGCTTAATATTTTTAAGCGGCTTTTTCCCATACATATCTTTCAATGCACTAATACGGACACGAACCAACGCATACTCAGTCAGTGTAAATAACACAGACAAAAGTAATATTGCGATAATAACAATTACATTCACTAAATAATTTTCCGGACCAGAATCCAAGGTAACACCCTACTTTCAATTTGTTGTAATTTCTTAACTTCCATTATATCAAAAATATTGTTCATAAACTAGTTAACACTTTATCATTATATCTAAAATAAGGCTATCTAAATCGATATATCTTGGTATTATCTTAATTATAATTAAGAAGTGTCATTTTTAATTAGCCTTTTCGTAAACAACTATTACTTAAATAAGTTATAATAAAATTATCATATAAATAATTAGAATTGGGGATCTATAATGAATTTTTTAAAGAAATATGGTTTTTATTTAATGGCACTTGCCGTTATAAGTGAGTGGATTTTGCCTTTAGCATTAGCACCATTTGTACCTGGTTATTTGCAATTCACTAATTTAATTAGTGATTTTGGGGAAGTTGGCGTTCCAACTCATATGGCATTTAAAGTTTGGGAAGTTATAAATGGACTTCTTTTCTTACTTTCAGCACCAGCTTTCTATGAATATTTTAAAGGTACGTCAAAAAAATTAGCCAGCTGGTTTACCGCTATGTTAATTATTTTTAGTATGACCGATTGTCTTTTAACAGGAATTTTCGATCGTGCACTCACATCAAATACACAAAGCATTACGGGTATGATCCACAATTATTCGTCAGGCATTGGCGACACCGCTCTTTTGATTAGTATGTTTTTTTTATTAAAACTCTATCAAAAGCAAGGTAAAAAACTAATTACAACCCTTTTATTAGTTGCCTTTATTATTTCACTAGGAATTCAATTTTTATTTGTTTATCCAAGAATTATGCCAGATTCACAATTTAAAATTCCTTATCGTGGTTTGTGGCAACGTTTAAATTTATGGTTACTCTATATGCCATTTTTATTAATCTCTATCAAAAATATGTTTAAAAAAAGATAATACTAATTAATGAAATGCCTCACAATTATTAGACATAAGTCTAGTAATTGTGAGGCATTTTTATATCTAAATAATCGAGTAAGAAAGCAATCATCATACGCAGTTTCCAGACTAAAAGTACGTTAAATTAACTATTTGTTCACTACATTTAGAGTTTCTTTTGCTTCATAACAAACGTATTTCTTGCAAATTAAAAGACATAATTCCGATATTTTACCGGAATTATGTCTTGGTGTCTCAAATAATATATATCTCTACCCTTTTAATATACTATATTATCTAATATTCTTTATTAAAAACTTCATTATAGGGCTAGGCATTCTATCCTTTTTATCTACTGATTTTTTTTGATTTACAACTGCTAAAATCTGTAATAACGTAAAGGCAATCGAACTACGTTTCCTAAATGAAATATATTTTGGCTGCCATTTAGTTACATATTTATTTTTATACTTCTTTAGTCCCTGGAAACCATAAAAATGATACCCATATTCATAAATTAAATGAGCTATTTTTTCTTCCGCAAAACTAAATTTAGATTCACCTACATTCGACAATGGTGCCATACCCATATCGAATAATTCATAGCCGCCTTCTTTTGCTTGTTGAAAAAGGCTAATAAAGATTTTATCCATAATACCAGATGGCGCTTCTTCTCTACTATATCTCATCAAATCAATCGATAAGACCCTATTATTTCCGGTTGGCATCATTGTCGCAAAGGCAACCTTATGTCCCTCAGAATCATTAATAATAGCAATAGGCGCTTGATTAAGATAATATTCATCGAAAAATCCTAAAGAAAATCCTTTTTCAGCTTGTCCATTCAGCCAACTATCAGATATTTTTTTCAATTCTTGAATAGTTTCCTTTGAATAAGGGGGCTCGATCATTGCAAATGTATAGTTTTCTCGTTCAAATTTATTCATTAAAGCACGTTCAGAACGTCTTTTTTTACCAGCCAATTCAAATTCAGCTACTCTAACAAAACCTTCTTCACCCGTTTTAATGAAATCAAATCCAACTTCATGTAACATCATTGTTAACTTCGCATCAACTTCATAAAAAACTAATTCTAATCCTTCAATATCTGCGTCAACAATAAATTGATTAATTGCTTCACGAATAAACTCATGATTACCAACAGGTTCACCCATAACCACTAATTTATTCGATTTTTTTTGATAAAGGAAAAATACTTCGTCCTGTCCATCATTTTGATAGAAATAAACATTTTTATCCTTTAAAAATGAAAGATGACTGACTTCATTACCACCATAAGTATCAATTACATTTTTAACACGATCTGCTGGAAAATCTTGCTTACCAAATCGTTTATCCTTACCAGATAAGTACGTAAATGCAATCCATAACACCACAACTGCAGAAAGTAAACCTAGGAATCCTGATAGCCATATCTTTTCTGAAGGAAATAAGAATACATCTGGAACTTTACCCTTAAAGTGGAATTCTGGCATGTTATAGAATCCTACGATTGTGTATAAAATGAATGTTCCAGCAAATATACTTCCATCAATTAATAAACGGCCCCATGAATATTCAAATCTTTCACGATAAAATATTGGTTTAGATAATAGTGCACAAATGAGAATGATAGTTAAGAAAATAAGTATTGTTACTGAGAAATCATGCCACAATGTATTAGCAATACCCACGACAACAAAGATAATCATTGGCCAATAGACACGTTTAACTTTAGATTCAATACCTCGACCAATCCCAATCATTAAGAATGCAAGTATAATATTACTCATTTGATGAATGAAATAAAAGGTATAAGGATATAAGTAATTAATAATTGGATTAGTAAATGTAAATTCTGGAACCGTTGAAGCAAGTAATAAGATGATACCTGTCATATAGAAAAATAACACAAGTATAAAATGTGCTACTCTACTGAGTAAGATAACTGGTAGTCCATTTAAGTACTCATTAAGACGATGTCCTGAATCTTTAACGAATAATAATACCCCCACTAAGAATGGGAATATATAATAAAATAATCGATAAAACAATAACCAGATAACAGCTGTGCTATCCTGTACACCTAATGTTTGTAACCCTAAAATCATAAAGACATCAAAAGAACCTAACCCACCCGGAATCATTGAAATAACACCGATAATTGATGCGATAATAAATAACGGGAAGACAGCAACTAAATTAGATGTATCAACATTCATCATAAATCCGATATAAATGAAAAATAAACCAGCAGATCCCCATTCTAAGGAAGAGCCAAGTATTAACGTTAGTTCACGACCTAATGTTAAATCTGCAAAAAATTCTGAATCTCTTGTCTTTGTAATAATAAAAACAATTGGAAAATATAGGCCACCTAATAACAACCAGACCCAATACTGTCCGAATTGTGGTCCAATATTTAATCCAAAAATCATGAATAAAGAAACCCAACAATATAGTGATAGACCCGCAACTAAAAATAATGCTATTTTTGATATAGCAAATAGCACCTGTTTTTTAGACGCATTTTTACTATAAAAATTAGCTCTAAGTGATGCACCTAGTAGGCCACCAAATCCTGCTATGTTAGTCATTGTATTCGTTATCCAACCGCTTTGAAGAATGTATCGCCAAGAATACTTTTCTGGTAAAAATTTAACCATGACAAAATCATAAATCATCATCGGAAGGACAGCAATAAATCCAATTACCAACATTAATATAATGGATTTTACTGACTGTGATTCAAAACTTTGCTGAACTTGTTCACCATTTATATCCTTAAATATTTGTCCAACTTGGATAATAACAAAAATTAAAACTGATAAAACAAATAAAAGCTTAATTGCTGTTAATCTTTTTTTAATAAATTCATTACACGTACTAATTATTTTTTTCATTTTTTGAATCCCCCGATTTATTTTTTGTTACTTATACTCCCCCCGGAATATATAATACTATTTTTTCTTTTGTTCTACGTAACCTTCATTTCACAATAAAGTCTATATCGTTAATAAAATTAATGTAGTCTATGTAAAATTTGGTATAAAATAACTAACATCACCATAAAAATAATTTGCTTCGATCTAGTTACTATTTCTAAATTAACTCTTTTATCTACATACTAACTAATTTTAAATAAGCGCTGGTGATCATGCCAAACTGTGGACATTAATAAATAACTAATGATGTATATAGAAAAAGTTTAACATTAATTAATAATTCGACGAATTTCTAATTTTAAAGAGATTTCAAACGCTAATATTGGAATAGTTATCGCTATCCTTTAAATAGACGCTTCTAATTATGTTCGTTTATAGCTTACCCCCTCTACATTTTGTCCATTTTATTCAATATTTTTTCAGATATATGTTTATTTAAATACCTTACCACGATTTATTAACATAACCAAACATTTTGCAAAAAAATAGCACGATGATTTCCAATAAATTGGAAATCATCGTGCTTAAAATTATTCAAAAATAAAAATATTATTATTTGAGAGTAACTACTGCGCCAACTTCTTCTAAAGAAGCTTTCATTGCTTCAGCTTCGTCTTTAGAAATACCTTCTTTGATAACTGATGGAATGTTATCAACTAAACCTTTAGCGTCTTTAAGGCCTAAACCTGTAATTTCGCGAACGGCTTTGATAGCTTTAACTTTTTGGTCGCCAGCTTCTGTTAATTCAACAGTAAATTCTGATTTTTCAGCAGCAGCTTCGCCAGCACCAGCGCCAGCAGCAGCTACAGGAGCAGCAGCTGAAACACCGAATTCTTCTTCGATTGCTTTAACTAAGTCGTTTAAATCTAAAATGCTTGCTTCTTTTAAATCAGCAATGATTTTTTCTGTATCTAATGACATGTGTGTATCCTCCATTTTATGTGTACGATTTTGTGTGTACCTTTAGGTACCGATCATAGATGCTAAGTATTAAGCAGCAGGTTCTTCGTCTTTACTTTCTGCAACAGCGTTAATTGCATAAGCAACGTTGCGAACAGGTGCTTGTAATACTGAAAGTAACATTGAAAGTAAGCCATCACGACTAGGTAATGTAGCAAGAGCGTTAATTTCTTCTAACGTTGCAACTTTACCTTCAATGACACCACCTTTAATGCTAAGTGCTTCAGCAGTCTTAGCAAAATTAGCCATAATACGTGCAGGTGCAACAACATCTTCGCTAGAAAATGCGACTGCAGTAGGTCCAGAAAATACTTCTTCCATACCTTCATACCCTGCTTTTTCAGCAGCACGTACTAAAATCTTGTTTTTGATAACTTTCATTTCAACGCCTGCTTCGCGTAATTCCTTACGTAATGCAGTCACTTGTTCAACCGTTAAACCACGGTAATCCACAACAACTGCAGATGCAGCGTTATTGAATTTTTCAGTTACTTCATCCACAATTAATGCTTTTTGTGCGATAAATTCTTTACTCATAATTGATTCACCTCCTGTAGTCGTGTCAGAGCTTTTTTACAATAAAAAAACTCCGTGTCCACCAAGACACAGAGAGAGTAATACTTCACTCCTCGGCAGGTAAATTAAGGCTTGCGCCACCTGAGTCTTCGGTAGAATCATAAATTAATTGACTTCCATAAATTTAACACAGTTAGATATATGGGTCAACTAAAGAAATTTAATTATCTAATATTAGTTTTGAGCCAAGTTTAAGCTTGGACCAAATGTTGTAGCAACAGATAAATGTTTGATATAGCCACCCTTAACTGATGATGGGCGAGCTTTAACAATAACATCGTTGATAACATCAAAGTTACCAATTAATGCTGCATCATCAAATGATACTTTACCAATTGGAACATGAACATTTCCATCTCTATCAGTACGGTAAGTTACCTTGCCGGCTTTAGATTCTGAAACTGCTTTTTCAACGTCCATTGTAACAGTACCTGTTTTAGGATTAGGCATTAAACCTTTAGGTCCTAAGACACGGCCTAAACGTCCAACTTGGGCCATCATATCTGGTGTTGCAATAGCAACATCAAAATCTAACCAGCCACCAGAAATACGTTCAACCAAGTCATCATCACCAACAACGTCAGCGCCGGCTGCAAGTGCAGCTTTAGCTTTATCGCCTTTAGCGAATACAACAACAGTTTGGTCTTTACCAGTACCATTTGGAAGTACAACAGCCCCACGTAATTGTTGGTCTGCTTGTTTTGTATCTAAGTTTAAGTTGTAAGCAAGTTCAATTGTAGCGTCAAACTTAGCAAAGTCCATTTTCTTAGCTAATGCGATTGCATCAGTAATTGAATAGTTTTTACCTTCTTCAACTTGTTTTAAAGCGTCTTGATAATTTTTACCTTTTTTAGCCATCTTGAATTTTCCTCCTTGCAATATGTGGTCTAACGGATAAACCTCCCACTTGATACATCTATTTTCATAGAGTATCCGACCGAGAAGCGTGTTTGTAGTTAGGAATTAACCTTCTACAACGAATCCCATGCTTCGTGCAGTTCCTTCGATCATGCGCATTGCAGATTCAACACCTGAAGCGTTTAGATCTTGCATTTTAGTTTCAGCGATTTGTTGAACTTGAGCACTAGTTACTGTTGCAACTTTTTTAGTGTTAGGTTCGCCAGAACCACTTTCAACGCCTGCAGCTTTCTTTAAAAGAACTGCTGCGGGTGGTGTTTTTGTAACGAAATCGAATGAACGATCTTCGTAAACACTAATTACAACGGGAATTAACATACCAGCTTGGTCAGCTGTACGTGCATTGAATTCCTTTGTAAAGCCCATGATATTAATACCAGCTTGTCCTAATGCAGGACCAACCGGTGGAGCAGGAGTTGCTTTCCCTGCTGGAATTTGTAATTTAACGACGTTTGCTACTGTTTTAGCCACGTGACATACCTCCTTGTAAAATCCGTGCGTGGTAAATGGAGATATAAATTTCTCCTCCCACTGTATGCAGAACATACTAATATAATATAACACCCAGATGGGTTCCACGCAATCTTATTTATGCTTTTTCCATAAAAATGTGTAAATTGATTCATCAACTCGTTTATTTTCATGTAATAATCTGTGTGCTGCTCTTCGACCGCTCACAATAAGTTCCTGATAATTAAGCTGATTTTCAACTAAATAGCGAAGTGATAAAACACTATTAATGGAAACAGCGCCATCATTGCCATTTTTCAAATCGCCAGCAATATTTAAAAATTGTAAATTCTCCGGTAGATGCTGCATTGCCTTTTCAAAATACTGGTAGAGTGAAGTCGTTTCCACTGGACCTTTATCAGTTAAAAATAAATCTTCAATGATAGGCGTATTTTGTGCTACATTATGATCATTGTATGGTGCACCAATTGAAATGGCATGTGCCACCATTGGGACATCAGTCATATCTCTGTATTCTGTCATATAGCGTAATATACTGACACTACCCATTGAATGCCCAACAAAATCGACCTTTTCAATGGCATAAGCGCCATATAAAAATTGCATAATATAATGTAACCATAAGCTTTGTTTTTCAACAGGAGCTATATTATTTTTAAATAAAACTTGAATGAATGGTTGCGCAGATCTTAATTGACCTTCAACATGTAAACTACCATTATCATCAACTATGATAACCATATCTTTACGACCATAGCCTGCTCGTTCAAAACGGGCAATCATTGGGCCAAAAGAAAGTCGATTACCACTATAACCGTGAACAAATAGTGTTGGGGTCATCTTGTCGCTAGGTACAATTGGATCAGAGGCATCAATTGAAACATGCCCTAATCGTCTAAATTTATTCCCAATGAAAAAACTTGTGCCTGCTCCTAGACCTAACAAGCCTATCTTCAAAAGTCCCTTAGTCATTAAATCACCTTCTACTTTTGTGAGTTATCACCCTAGCCTAATAATTTATCTACTTGATCAAAGTTCAATTCTGTACTTGTTTCACGACCAAACATATCAATATCAACTTTAAGTTTTAATTTTTCATTATCAATTTCCGTTACTTTACCGATAAGGTTAGCAAATGCACCTTCAATAATTGTGACAGATTCACCAATTTCAATGTCCAATTCTTGATGACGAGCACTCATACCCAAACGACGAAGAATCAATTCTACTTCTTCAGGTAATAGTGGTGCTGGTTTACTTCCGGCCCCATGAGAACCAACGAACCCAGTTACGCCTGGTGTATTACGAACAACATACCATGATTCATCTGACATACCCATCTCAACTAAAACATATCCAGGGAATGTTTTCTTCATATCTGTTTTTTCTTTACCATTTTTAACTTCACGTTCTTCTTCTTCAGGAACAACTACACGGAAAATAAAATCTTCCATACCCATTGATTGTGCACGTGATTCAATATTTGTTTTAACTTTATTTTCGTAACCAGAGTAAGTATGTAAGACATACCAACTTTTTTCGATTGATTCCATTATATATATCTCTCCTTAAATTATCAGCTTCATTTTTCTCAAACAAAAAAAACTCCGCATCAACGAAGTTTTCTCACTTGTGTCATTATATCAAAACATCAGTTAAATAGCTATTCTTCTATGAAAATAGGGTTAAGAATGCAGAAGCACCTGAATCAACAATCCAGAAGAAAATCGCAAACATAATTGCAGTTACAACAACAGTTGTTGTATCACGACGTAGTTCCTTACCTGTTGGCCAAGTTGTTGCTTTAATTTCTACGATAACACTTTTAAGAAATGCATTAATTTTTCTCATAACTATCCCCCTATTTTGTTTCACGATGTAACGTATGTTTATTACAATATTTACAAAATTTATTTACTTCTAAGCGTTCGGTTCTGCTCGGTTTTGCAGCTACAATATAATTTCGTGAGCCACAAACGATACAAGCCAATGCTACTTTTCTTTGTGCCATGACTTTTTCTCCTTAATGTAAAGTTAACTAACGCTAACTTCGACTAACATTTTTAAAGAATACACTCATTTTACATTAAAAGAAAGAAAAAAGGAACCACCCTCTTTTCTTTCTTTCCTAATTATCGATTTTCTTTAAAAAATAACCCAAGCTTACTCTTACACCTTGAGATAGATCCTAATACCTTTTTCATATCGCACTCTAAAATAAGCGCAATTTCTTCTGGCTTTTTCATTTGATAATAAAGTAAAACAAAAGTACTTCTTTCTAACTCTGACAATTTCAATTCAAAATCATCCAATTTTTCTTGAAGGATAATTCTGTCATCTGCCAATATCTCACAATAAAACGAAGGCCGTTCACATTCACCATAAGTTTCTTCATATCGTTCCAAAGAATGCGAGTTCGCATCAGACAGCCTTTTAGTCGCTGATTGTTTGCGAATTAAACTAAAAATACAATTCGATAGACTGGTTTTAAAATACTGTCCAAACGTAATTCCTTTGTTCGGTTGGTAATTTTTTAATGCTTTAAAACAAACAGCTCTAGCCTCTTGTAAAAAATCTTCAGTATCCCATAATTTTAGATAGTATTTACGAATCATCGAATAAACCATTGGACGATATCGTTCAAATAACGGTTCAAATTTATGTTCTGCACCTAATTTAATTTGGCAAATCAATTGAAAATCTGTTTCGTTTTCAGTACTCCGGTAAGTTTCATCTAACAAGTAGACTCTCCATATCCGGGTCTCCATTTTTCAATATACCAAACATAATGACTGATTACAACAGTTGCTTAGTCATGTGATAGGTGATCACGCAATTCAGCCAGACTATCTAATTGTTCTGAGTCCCATGGTGAACGACGAACCGATGCCTCCGTTTGATATTTTTTGGCTTGTTGAGCAACTTCTTTTTTAGATTCATTAATGTCTTTGTATAACTCCCATGCAGGAATTCTTAATGCACCTTGTGAGAAAATAGTCCACTGTTCTGCTTGATCACTCGTTGCAACAGTTACCTGTGTGAGTTTAGTCTGTAACTCACCTATCATTGCTTCAATATAACTATCAGCCGTCTGACCCTCTGCTGTCCAAATAATCTCTAATCCATATTTTGTATAACTCTTTGATAGTCCTGGAACATACATTGCATCAAAGACAACGATTAACCGAGAGTCAATCTGTTTATGATAATTTGATAATTTGTGCAGTAGCAAGTCACGTGCTTCATCAAGTCGCTCTGATTGTTTCAATCGATTTAATTCTGGCCAATTACCAATCATATTATAGGCATCTACAACCAAAATTTGCTTTTTCATTATTATTTACCCCTAGAAGTAAATCCTTGATAAATAAGTAAACTGGCTGCGACACTGGCGTTTAAACTTTGAACGTGTCCAACCATTGGAATAGTCAACATACCATCACAAGCTTTTTTCAATAACGGTGAAATACCTTTACCTTCGTTACCAATTACGAGGGCTGTGGGTCCTTTAGCATCCCATTCACGATAATCTTGTCCATCCATATCTGTTCCGAAGACCCATAATCCGGCCTTTTTCAATTCATTTACAGTATTTACCAAATTAGTTACGCGAGCAACTGGCATATATTCAATTGCACCTGTTGACGTCTTAGCAACTGTTGACGTTAAACCGACTGCGCGACGTTTTGGAATAATAATTCCATGTACACCCGCAGCATCGGCTGTTCTCATAATTGATCCTAAGTTATGTGGATCTTCAACATTATCTAAAATAAGGAAAAATGGTGGTTCATCTTTATCAGCTGCACTTTTGAAAAGATCTTCAATAGTTGCATATTCAAATGCGGCAACTGCTACAATAACGCCTTGGTGATTTTGTTGATCTGATAATAAATCTAATTTACTTTTAGGAACTAGTTGTGTGATAATACCTTTTTTCTTAGCTAACTGTTCAATACCACTTAAAACATCTGATTTTAATCCAGTTTGTAAAAATAATTTGTTAATTGATTGATTACTTTTTAACGCTGCTTCTACAGGGTGACGACCAATAATAAAATCGCCAGCCTCTTCACTACTTCTTGGTTGTCCCATTTAAGTTCTCCTTTTCAACGGTGTTAATACACCATTTTGCCAATTCGGCCAATCTATCGTTTTGATTACTCAAAAATAAGTAGCCAAACAATGCTTCAAATCCAGTTGAAATACGATACGTTATTACTGATGTATTTTTAGCTGAAGTATGACTTTTAGCATTACGTCCACGTTTAAAGTAGTCTATTTCTTCTTCAGTTAAAATATTATTTTCTGTCATTTTATCTATCAAGAAAGCTTGTGCTTTGGCTGATACATAATGTGTTGCTTGATGGTGTAATTGAGTTGGTCTTGTAAGTCCTTGTACAAGTAAGTGTTTACGAACAAATACTTCATAAATACCATCGCCCATATAAGCTAACGCAATCCCATTCATTTGTTGATAATCTGCATTATTTTCCATTAGTCTTTTCTCCATCTAGTTCCTTGTGGTGTGTCTTCCAAAATAATTCCTTCTGCTGCAAGTTGATCTCGAATTTCATCGCTTTTTTGAAAATCTTTTTGTTTCTTAGCTTCTATTCTTTGTGCAATTAATTTTTCAACTCTGATATCTAGAGCATCAGCTACTTGTCCAAAAGCTAATCCAAAAACTGATGTCATTTCTTTAAAAATTTCTAACAAGTGATTAATTGAATCTCGTTCCACTTGTTTGTTTTCAGAATAGACATTCATTTTCTTAGCTAAATCATAGATAACTGCAATACCATTTTGTGAATTAAAATCATCATCCATAGCAGTTTCAAAATTGGATAAGCTCTCATTAATTTGATTTTCTATTAATTTATTTTCTCCTGAAATAGCATCGTTCAATCGATAAGTTAAGTTATCAAATGCTGTTTTCAATTTATTTAAATTATTAGTCGCTTCATCAATATTCGCTTGGCTATACTGAATTGGACGGCGGTAATGCGTTGTTGCCATAAAGAAACGGATAACTTGTGGATTGACTTCTTTAATCATATCATGCACCGTAACAAAATTACCTAGTGATTTACTCATTTTTTCATCATTTTCACCAATTGTTACAAATCCATTATGCATCCAATAGTTAGCAAATTTTTGACCCGTTTCAGCTTCACTTTGAGCGATTTCATTTTCATGATGTGGAAACATTAAATCCTGTCCACCACCATGAATATCAATCGTTGGACCTAGGTATTTTGTTGCCATTACAGAACACTCAATGTGCCAACCCGGACGGCCCTTACCAAATGGAGAGTTCCAAGAAAGATCATCATTTTTGACTGATTTCCAAAGTGCAAAATCAATTTCATCTTCTTTTCGAGCCGTTTCTTCAGTATCAACATGCTGACTGGCACCTTGTTCTAATTCGTTGATATTTTGATCAGATAATTTACCATAATCTGGAGATTTACGCGTTCTAAAATAAACATCCCCATCAGATACATAAGCATAACCTTTATCAATTAAATTTAATATAAATTGAATGATATCATCAATATTTTCTGTCGCCTTTGGATTTTTAGTTGCTGGTTCAATCGCCAATGCCTTGGTATCTTCCATGAAAGCAGCAATAAACTTATCGGCTAATTGTTGAACTGTTATATGGTCTTCTTTAGCAGCTTTGATCATTTTATCATCAACATCTGTAAAATTAGATACATAGTTAACTTTAAAATGACGATATTCAAAATATCGACGAATTGTATCAAACGCAATAGCACTTCGCGCATTTCCAATATGAATATAGTTATAAACGGTTGGCCCGCAAACGTACATACTAACTTTCCCAGACACAAGTGGTTTAAAAACCTCTTTTTGATTCGTTAATGTATTATAAATTGAAATCATTTTATCACCCGCCATTTAATCTTTTTGTTAAAAAAAGACGTCTTTTATATACTTATAAAAGACGTCTTCAACGTTGTTCCACTCCTTAAGATGTAGTGAACCTACATCCAACAATGAGTTAACGTTCATTACACGACTATAATTACTTTGTTCATCATAGCATTTTAAAGAGGCACTTCACAACTAACGTTTGTTTTCTCACATCACCGAAAACTTTCTAAAAAACGCCAATAAGTTGTTACTCTCTCTTATCAAAAATTATTTTGTATTCATTTCTTCTAACGTTTTGTTCAAATGAGCTAATGCTTTTTCACGACCAAGCAATTCGATTGATGCTGGTAGTTCTGGTCCATGCATTTCACGCGTTGTTGCAATACGGATTGGCATATATAATTGACGACCTTTAATTTTTGTATCTTTTTGAATTGATTTAATTGTTGCTTGGATAGCAACAGCATCAAAAATATCAATCGTTTTAATGCGTTCAGCAAATTCTTTTAAAACTGTTGGTGCTGTTTCAACAGCTAACTCTGCCTTTGCTTCATCATCAAGAACAGGTGGTTCGCTTAAAAATACTTCTGCCATTTCAGTAATTTGACCTGTATATGACATTTGTTGCTTATAAAGGCTAATTAATTTACGAGCCCATTCAATTCTTTCTGCACTTGGATCAGCTTCAATTTTACCATCTTGAATTAATTGACGTAAAGCCAAATCCATTACTTTATCTTCATCAGCTGTTTTAATATATTGATTATTAATCCATTCTAATTTTTTACCATCAAATGAAGCTGGTGACTTGCTTAAACGTTTAGGATCAAACATTTTAATCAATTCTTGGCGAGAGAAAATTTCACTTTCGCCAACTGGTGACCAGCCTAATAAGGTAATGAAGTTTACCATAGCTTCTGGCAAGTAGCCTAATTCACGATATTGTTCAATGAATTGGAGAACATTTTCATCACGTTTACTTAATTTTTTTCCTGTTTCTGTATTGATAATTAATGTCATATGTCCAAAGATAGGTGCATCCCAGCCAAATGCTTCATAAATCATCAATTGCTTAGGCGTATTGGCAATATGGTCATCCCCACGAAGAACATGCGTAATTTCCATCAAGTGATCATCAACAACAACAGCAAAGTTATATGTTGGCATACCATCACGTTTTTGAATAACAAAATCGCCACCAATAGTATTGGAATCAAAGGTAATTTCACCTTTAACAATATCTTTAAATTCGTATTTTTTGTTTGCTGGAACACGGAAACGAATAACAGGTGTTAAACCGGCAGCTTTTGACTCTGCAATTTTAGCAGTAATCTCATCATCAGACATACCTGCATATTCGTATTCATAATGTGGCATTTCATTACGTGCTTTTTGAGCATCACGGTCTGCTTCGAGTTCATCTTCTGTTTTATATGACTCGTAAGCTAAATTTTTATCCACTAATTCTTGGATTAATGGTAAATAGATATCTTTACGTTCTGATTGACGATAAGGACCAAATTCTCCTGGTTTGTCAGGACCTTCATCCCAATCCATGCCTAACCATTTTAAGTTATCTAGTTGGCTGCGTTCACCATCAGCAATATTTCTCTTTGTATCAGTATCTTCAATACGGATAACAAAAGTACCCTTTTGACTTCTCGCAAATAAGTAATTAAATAGAGCGGTACGAGCATTTCCAATGTGTAAATGTCCAGTTGGACTTGGTGCATATCTGACACGAATTTTATTTTTAGCCATGATAACGCCTCTTTCTTTTTTCTGTATTTAGTTACTACGATATAAACCGTTTATTTAAGGCTTTATTCAACTAATCTAGTTTACAATGAATCGGATAAAAAATAAAGCCAATAATCTTAGTATTGACTTTATTTCTTATCGTTTATTTTTTTCATTGAATGTAATGGTTTTGCAAAAATCATTCTTCCAGCATCCGTTTGAAGTGCACTTGTAACGACAACGTCAATTGATTTGTTTAGGAAATACTTTCCTTCTTCCACGACAACCATTGTTCCATCATCCAAATAAGCAACACCTTGTTGACGCTCAGAACCATTTTTTATTACCATAACATGTAATTGTTCTCCAGGAATAACCCGAGGTTTCAATGATTTAGCTAGTGCATTTACATTCAAAATCTGGACATTTTGAAATTCGCTAACTTTGTTTAAATTAAAATCATTTGTGACAATAACCCCATCAATCGTTTTAGCTAATTTAATTAACTTACTATCTACTTCTTCAATTTCTTCAAAATCACCTTCATACATTTCAATCGGCATGATTTTTTCATCTTGAAGTTTATTTAAAATATCTAATCCTCTACGACCCCGAACACGTTTGATACTATCAGCTGAATCTGCAATATATTGGAGTTCATATAAAACAAAATTAGGAACTAATAATGTTCCTTCAATAAAGCCAGTTTTAATCAAATCATAAATCCGGCCATCAATTAAGATATTTGTATCTAATATTTTATATTCATGATAATTATCATTGACATTACGGTCTAGTAAACTACTTTCAACGACATCACTTTTCTTATTTTTTGATGCAAATAATTTACGCCAATCCTCCAAACGATTAGTTCCTATAACAAAACCCAAGTATCCAAGTAAAAATAGTAACAAAACGGGTACAATTGTGTTCAATAGCCATATTTCTGATCGATAGAATGGTGTTGAGATTAAAATTGCAATAACCATACCAACAATAGTTGAAACACTCGCTGTTAGTAGCATCATTGGGCTTTGATTAGTTAAATAATTTTCAATATTTGCCAGTAATTTTTCTAGTGGCGTTATGATAAATAAAGATAGAATAAGAGCTAAACCGACACCTATTAAAAAATTAACAACACTATTATTTAATATACCAATCTCCGCAATACTCACTAATTTCCAAAAAAGTGGTAGCAAACTAACACCAATTCCACCGCCGACTAGTGCAACAACACCTTTAATAATATTTCTACGCATTGACAACTCCTCCTTTCTAACTAAACACTACTTTTAGTGCTTCGCTTAGTGTAGCAACACCAACAACTGTAATTCCTTTAGGTGGTGTCCATCCTGATAAATTATTTTTAGGAATAAAAATTCGTTTAAATCCAAGCTTTTGTGCTTCAGCAACCCGTTGTTCAATCCGATTAACACGTCGAATTTCACCAGTCAATCCAATTTCACCTACAAAACTGTCTGCAGGGTCTGTTTCTTTATCTCGATAACTTGACGCAATACTAACAGCAATCGCTAAATCAATAGCTGGTTCATCTAATTTTACGCCACCAGCCGCCTTAAGATAAGCATCCTGGTTCTGTAATAATAAACTTGCACGTTTTTCAAGAACGGCCATTATTAATGACACACGATTGTGATCAAGCCCTGTAGTTGTACGCTTCGCCGTTCCGTAAACTGTTGGTGTGATTAATGCTTGAACTTCAACCAAAATAGGTCGTGTTCCTTCCATAGATACAACAATAGCAGAACCTGTTGCGCCAGCCAAACGTTCTTCTAAGAAAATTTCTGATGGGTTTGCAACTTCAAATAACCCACCTTCACGCATATCAAAAATTCCAATTTCATTTGTTGAACCAAATCGGTTTTTAACAGCGCGTAAAATACGGAACGTGTGATGCATATCTCCTTCAAAATAAAGGACTGTATCAACCATATGTTCCAAAATTTTGGGACCAGCAATTGCACCACCTTTTGTTACATGTCCAACAATAAAAATCGTAATACCATTCGTTTTAGCAATTTGTAATAATTCAGCAGTTACTTCTCGAATTTGAGAAACACTGCCAACTGCAGCAGACATTTCTGGTTCTTGCATTGTTTGAATTGAGTCAATGACTACGTAATCAGGATTTAATGTCTCAATATTTTGACGAATATTACCCATATCTGTTTCAGGGTAAAGATAAAATTTCTGACCTCCAACACCGAGGCGCTGTGCACGCATTTTAATCTGAACAGCACTTTCTTCACCAGAAACATATAAGACAGTTCCGCCAGTTTGGCTTAGTTGACCAGAAACTTGTAAAAGTAATGTTGATTTACCAATGCCTGGATCACCACCAATTAAAACTAATGACCCGGGTACAACACCACCACCAAGAACACGATTTAATTCACCTAACTCAGTTTCAACACGTTCTTGTTCTGCCATTGAGATATCATCTAATAGTTCTGGTTTAACAGAAGCTCCAGTAAAACTGACACGAGCTTTACGATCTGCTTTTTGTGATTGTTCACGCTCTTCTACCATCGTGTTCCATTCGTTACAGTTAGGGCAACGACCCAAATACTTTGGTGAGGTGTATCCACAGTTTTGACATACAAATTGCGTTTTTACTTTTGCCATACAAACTCCCCACCCTTTCATTATAAATTCTATTGTTAATATTTTATCACATAAACGACAACCTGTAATTTCAATTGAAATTCTTAATCATTCTATAATAACTATTTACCTGATGAACCAAATCCGCCAATACGTTTTGTAGCGGTCACCTTTTCATTATCAACAGTTAAATAGGGCATAAAAATCCCTTGGCCTATCCGATCTCCTTTTTTTACCATTTGATCTTTTAAACTAAAATTAACAATTTGTATGAAAATTTCACCTTCATTTTTTTCGTTATTATAGTAATCAGAATCAATAACACCAATTCCATTTGGTAAAATCAGTCCACGTTTTAAGGGGCTACTTGAACGATTTGCTAATAATAAAAATTCATTATCTAGCATATACGCTTTAATTCCTGTGGGAATTAAATAAGGTTTCAAAATTTTATTTGCTTGAATGAGCTCTTCTTCAGCCACCGATTCACGATGCCTAATTAGCCATAAAACCTTTAAAAATCCACTTTTCCAGATTGAAGGTAATGTAAAATCTTCAGCTGCAGCTAAGTCATATCCTGCCGAAGTTGTTGTTGATCGAACGGGTAAGTCAATTTTCCCTGCATATTTAGTAACAATTTCAAATCCTCTTGTTTTCATTTGTTTATCCCCGTAATCTGTTTACTTTTTATCTTACCTCATTTATGACATAAATGGCTAGTTTTTGGGCATTTTTTAATGGTATAATTACATTCAAAGGGAAGGTGTTCAAATGGATTTCCAACTAAATGAAACCGATTTACGCGTGTACAACGTTAATGACGAGTTAATTAGTCGAATTAGTTTTACCATGATTAATGCTAATCAGACAATGGTCATTGAACATACTTGGGTAGCTGACAATCAGCGTCATCAAGGGCTTGCAAAAAGTACAACTGATTACTTAATTAAACAAGTTATTCTAAATCAGCAAACTATTTTACCATTATGCCCTTATACAAAGTTTTATTTTAGTGAACATCCAGAACTTTTAGAATTAATTTATACACCTAAATAAAAAATAGGAGAGTGACACACATGAATCAAGACAATTTAAAAAAATTAGTTGGACAAAAAGCTGTCGAGTTTATTAAAGACGGTATGGTTGTTGGACTTGGTACAGGCTCAACCGTTAAATTTATGGTAGATGCATTAGGTCAACGTGTTAAAAATGAAAACTTATCAATTATCGGTGTTTCAACATCAATTAGAACTGAAGAACAAGCAAAATCACTTGGTATTCCAGTTAAATCAGTTGATGAAGTTGACCACATTGATTTAACAATTGATGGTGCAGATGAAATTGATGACCATTTCCAAGGTATTAAAGGTGGCGGTGCTGCTCATTTATTTGAAAAAATTGTTGCTATTAATTCAAATCAAAATATGTGGATTGTTGATGAAAGTAAAATGGTTCATACGTTGGGTAAATTCCCTCTTCCCGTTGAAGTTATCCCTTACGGTAGTCATCAATTATTCAAAAAATTAGAAGCTAAAGGATTTAATCCCAAATTTAGAACTGTTGATAATGAAAATGTTTTAACTGACTCTAAAAATTTTGTCATCGATTTATATTTAGGTGAAATAAACGATCCTGCTAGCATACAAGATTATTTAGCTAAACAAGTTGGTGTTGTAGAACAAGGTCTATTTTTAGATTGTGTAAATACGGTTATCGTTGGACGTCAAGATGGTCCTGAAGTTTTACACGCACGTTCTGACACCTTTACAATTAAATAATTCTAAAGAAGAGCTAATTTTTATTGGCTCTTTTTAAATACGCAAATTGATTTTATTTAAAAATGAGAATTTTCTTTTCTTTTTAACATTGTTTACTAATCTAACGAGATATATTATAATAGCCACAGTACTTAAATCTTATATAGGAGTGTGATTTTTTTGACACAATCAATTAGTTCAGAACAACTCGCAAAATTCCAAAAAAATTTACATGCACGTGAAAGCCATGAAGTTATTGAACGTGCCGTTACAAAAAATGGTATTTTAGCAAATAGTTACGATTTAAAAGCCCAAGCTAAAATGGAACCTGTTTTCTCAATTGATCTGGATGTTGGTAATGTTTCTAACCAAAAGCAATCAGGTCGTTGTTGGATGTTCGCCGCATTAAATACAATGCGTCATGACATGAAAACAAATTTTAAAGTTGCCAAAGATTTTGAATTGTCACAAAATTTCACTTACTTCTGGGATAAACTTGAAAAAGCAAATTACTTTTATCAAAATGTTCTTGAAACAGCTGATAAACCAACTAGTGACCGTACCGTTTCATGGTTAATGACAACTCCACAACAAGATGGCGGCCAATGGGATATGATCGTTGCAATTATTGAAAAATATGGTGTTGTTCCTCAATCTGTGATGCCTGAAACATATAATAGTTCTAAATCAAGCGAAATCAATTCAACTTTAAACTTAAAATTAAGAAAAGATGCTGTTGATTTACGTGAACTCGTTGCTGCCGGAACAAGTTCAAAAGAAATTGAAGTCGTCAAAGAAGCTAAACTTACTGAAATTTATCGTTTATTAGCATACAGTTTTGGTGAACCTCCTGCAACATTTGACTTTGAATATCGTGATTCTGATAATGAATATCATATTGATAAAAATTTAACACCAAAAACATTCTATGAAAAATTTATCGGTTGGGACTTAGATGAATACGTCTCAATCATTAATGGTCCAACAGATGATAAACCTTACAATAATATGTACACAGTTGATCGTCTTGGAAATGTTGTTGATGGGCGTCCTATTCGCCATTTAAACATTAACATGGCTGATTTTAGAGATGTTGCCATCAAACAATTACAATCTGGCGAGAGCGTCTGGTTCGGTTGTGATGTTGGTCAATCGTCTGAACGCCAAATTGGTATTATGGATACTGAACTTTATCATAAAGATGAATTGTTCAATATTGATCTAGCTTTATCAAAAGCTGAACGCCTTGATTACGGTGAGAGTCTAATGACTCATGCTATGGTTCTAACAGGTGTTGATTTGGTTAATGATCAAGCAACCAAATGGAAAGTTGAAAACTCATGGGGCGAAAAAGTTGGTAATAAAGGCTTCTTCGTTATGAGTGATGACTGGATGGAAGAATATTGTTATCAAGTTGTCGTTAACAAAAAATTCTTACCAGAAAAATTACAAGCTATTCTAAAAGAAGAACCTAAAGTCCTTGCTCCTTGGGATCCAATGGGTGCATTAGCATAATTAAAAAAGTAACAACAATATTGAATTGTTGTTACTTTTTTTGTGTTAAAATTTTTTTGCTTTTAATTGTTAAATCATCATTTAATGTATACCAAATAGGGACACCATTCGGAACCTCAACGCCATCAATATCTGCATCTGAAATATTTTCTAAATATTTTATCAATACCCTAAGTGTACTGCCATGTGCGACAATCAACTGGTTATTACCTTGTCTTAACTCTGGGGCAATGACATCTTGCCAGTAAGGTAAAATCCGTTTAAATGCCATTTCTAAGCTTTCTGATGTTGGTAAGCTACTTTTAACACGTTGCTTGTACCGTCTATCATTATCAGGTACAGATAAACTAGGTGGGATAGTCGTATAACTACGGCGCCATTGGGCTACTTGTTTAATACCGTAGATACGTTTGGTTTCATCTTTATTTAAACCGCGCAAGGCACCATAATGTCGTTCATTAAGACGCCAATTTTTCTGTATTGGAATCCAAAGTTGATTCATTTCTTCCATCATAATATTACTCGTTTTAATAGCTCGTTTTAAGACAGATGTATGAACCTGTGAAAATTGAATATTTGTATTAAGAATAACTGTTCCTGCAACTCTAGCTTCAGCGATGCCCTTAGCCGTTAATGGAACATCTGTCCAACCGGTGTATTCATTATTTTGATTTGCTAGACTCTCACCATGTCTTACCATGACTAATTCAACCATTATTAAAACCTTCTTCACTCTTCATTAATACTCATTATAACAAAAAAGACTTAAAACAACATTGTTGTCTTAAGTCTTTTAATTATTTATTTTACTCGACCAGCAAAATCTGGTTTCCAGTAAGCACTCATTGTGCTAATTTTAACATTTTGTCCTTCAGTTGGAGCTTCAGCAAATTGACTTCCACCTAAGTAGATAGCAACATGGTATGATGATCCTTTTGATCCCCAGAAAAGTAAGTCTCCAGGTTGTGCTTGAGAAACTGATTCATAGCTAACTTGTCCTTCTTGAGCAACAGTGTAGCCACCAATAGATTTTCCAGCAGCATGAGCATAAACATAACTAGTAAATCCTGAACAATCAAAACCGCTCAATGATTTTCCGCCCCATACATATGGGATGCTCTTTGTTGTTAATGATCTTGCTAGAGCAGTAATACTACTTGTATCAAGACTTGAAGCACTCACAGCACTTGTTGCTGCTTTTTTACTTGAACTATTTGTAGTTGAAGTTGTGACAGCTTTTTCACTTGAAGCTGAAGTATTTGAGCTTTTTACTGCTTTATTACTTGAAGTATCTGTACTTGCAGCTTCAGTTGCTTTTGATGCAGCTGCATCTGCTGCTGCTGCATCGTTCTTTTCATTTGCTGCTTTAGTTTCTGCTGCTGCTTTTTCAGCAGCTTTTTCTGCTGCTTTTGCTTTATCGATAGATGATTGTGTATCTGATTTTTTTGTATCAATTTGTGCTTTTAATGTATTTGCGTTTGCTTGTTTAACCGCTAGTTCAGCTTGTTTGTTTGTATATTCTTTAACTGTTTTTTGTTGATCTGCAGCCTTTTCATCTAATTCAACTTTAGAAGATTTAACTTCTGCTTTATCAGCTTTTTGTTGTTTAGCAGCTTTTTGACCAGCACCAACTAATGTTGTAACTGTTCCCACACGTTTGAAGGCATCAACAACACTTTTTGAATCTGAAACAAATTCAACCATGCTTGCTGTACTTCCATCAACTTGTAAAGCACGTGTTTGATCAGCTAATTGTGAATCTCTTTGTGAAATTTCAACATTTAATCTGCTGATCTTCTTACCTAATTTGTATTGATCTGATTCAAGTTTTGCAGCTGTATCTTTAGCATCCTTAACTTCAGCTTGAGTTGAAGTAATTTCACTATTAATTGTTGCTAATTTTGCAGCAACTTTAGTGCTCTTGCTATTTAATTTAGCAATCGTGCTTGTTAGTTCAGTTACACTATCTGAAGCGTTAGCTTGTTCTGCAACTGCGCTCATTCCAATAAGTGTAGCTGTCATCATCATTACTTTAGCAATTTTACTATTAATTTTCAAAAGGCACTCTCCTAGTTGATTTCATAATTATTATTTAATTTTAGCGTATTCGTTTTTCTCGACTAGAATAGAATAGCACGGTTCTTAGGTACATACCATTACGGTTAGTTTACATTCGAATTTAATTTACATCTTTTAATTTCAGTATGATTACACAAATGTTACAAAAGGCCATTTCCATTGTTTTTATCCCTCTTATTTGTTGTTAAATAGGCATTTACGAGTTCTATATTAAAATGACAAAAGCGTAATACAATTAGTCGTTTTTCACTGATTTAACATTACTTAATTAATCAAAGTTGTCCTTTTCATTCTTTTACATTTTTTCAATTATTTAATAATACCGTAAGAAAAAATTTTTTTTGCTTTTTATCCCTTTTTTTATCGTATAATCAGCTTAATTAATGTAATGAAAGGTATGAATAAATATGGCTAAAAATAATAACTTGGGAATGCCATCTCCAATAAAAGGCAGTTCTCAAAGCAATAAAAATAAGCATCCAATACTGTGGACACTATTGATAATTATGATTTTAGGTATTGCTTCTGGAGGTGTATATGCCTATTCAGTATTCACACATACTGAAGATACCGTCGCAAAAACTTACAAGAAAACCAAAGCAAAAAAATTAAGAAATGTTTCCAGTATTTTGAGTGAGAAAAAACCTTTTTCAATTCTATTAATGGGGACTGATACTGGCGCACTTGGTCGAAGTGATACAGGACGCACGGATACAATGATCGTTGCAACAGTTAATCCAACAACAAATAAAACTACCTTAACAAGTATTCCTCGTGATACTCAAGTTAAAATTGACGGAAGTGATGAAAGCTCTTCAAAAATAAACAGTGCCTATACCTATGGTGGCAAAGATGGTTCAACATCTGCTGTTAATACTGTTCAAAATTTATTAGATATCCCAATTGATTATTATATGTTAATTAACATGAATGGATTAAAGAAAATTGTTGATACCGTTGGTGGTGTTGATGTCAAACCATTACTTTCATTTAAACTTGAAGGAACTCATTATAAAAAAGGTAAGACAATCCATTTAAACGGCAAACAAGCCTTAGCTTATACGCGAATGCGTCATTCAGATCCACTAGGTGATTATGGCCGTCAAAAACGTCAAAAACAGATTATTACAGCAATTACCGGAAAAGCTAAATCTGTAAATTCACTCGCAAACTACAAAAAATTATTAAAAACAATTGACGGAAACATGGTAACTGATCTTAGTTTTAATGATATGCTCACAGTAGAAACAAACTACAGCGCCGCTACAGAATCAATTCACTCTGATTTCTTGCAAGGAGTAAGTACAGATGTTGATGGTCTTTCATATGAAGTTCCAACATCGACTGAAAAGAAACGCGTCTCAAATGCTATTCGTTCTCAATTAGGTTTAAACAAATCAACACAAGCCTTTACTAGTTTAGAACAGCAACTCTCTAAATAAATAGATATAAAAAAGAAACGGACCTCAATTAAAATTTGAGGTCCGTTTCTTTTTTACCAATTTTCTAAAAACTTTTGGTATTTCATTTCTCTTTGTTCAATAAGTTCATTAGATGATTTAGTCGCTAGGTTCTTCAGCAATTCATTTAGACTACTGTCCATTAGACTTATTGTTGCTGCCTGATTAGTTTCTGGCAATACCACATCAATCAATCCAATATTAAATAACTCAGTAGCCGTCATTGGCAAACTTGTTTCAATCTCATTTGGATTAGTTTTCTTCAAAATAGCACTAACGGCTTCTGGAGATGCTACTGAAAATAAGCTATTTTCAACCATCATAATAGCATTTGCATTTGCTAAAGCCAGTGCACCACCGCTTTGACCTTCACCTAAAAAAATGGCAATATTCGGCACTTGTAATGCACCCATTTTTAAAATCATTTCAGAAATAATATAGCTCTGTCCTGTTTGTTCTGATTTAACGCTGGCATCTGCGCCGGGCATATTAATTAGCGTTACAACAGGTCGCTTAAATTTTTCAGCTTCATTTAGTAATCGCATTGCTTTTCGATACCCACTTGGCTTCACGGCACCAAAATTATAGGCTAAACGTTCTTCTAAATTTACGCCCCGATTAATGCCAATAACTGTCACTGGGCACTTATGAAAAAGTCCAATCCCACCAATAATGGAAGCATCCTCTTCGCCAACTCGATCACCATGATTTTCGAAAAACACATCAAATAGACTAGAAATAATAAATTTAGCACTTAATCTATCATTCGATCGAACTTTTTTTAAAAAATCTGAGTCCATTTTTAATATCCCCTCACACGTGTAATAGTAGTAGCTGACTAAGAATCTGTTTTATGTTTTTCCGATCAATAACCTGATCAACAAATCCATTTTCATATAAACCTTCTGCTGTTTGAAAATTAGCAGGTAGCTTTTCATTTGTCGTCTGTTTAATCACTCTTTCACCAGCAAAGCCAATTTTAGCTTGTTTTTCAGCTAATACAATATCGTTATTTAGTGCAAAGCTAGCACTGACACCACCCATTGTTGGATCCGTCAATAGGGACATGACTAATAACCCTGCATTATCTAGTTTTTGTTTCATGTAAAGAATCGAATTCATTTGTAATAACGAATAAATTCCCTCTTGCATTCTTGCACCACCAGAAGCAGTAACGATTACAAATGGCAGTCGTTTATCTAATGCGACTTGCATCCCTAACTTAATTCTAGTCCCTGCCGTCGTATTCAATGATCCCATCATAAAAAAACTATCCATTACTGCTAAAATCAATGGTTGTTGATCAATGCTACCTTCACCGACAATAACGGCTTCATCAGATGTCGTTGAACGCTTAGCACGTTCCAGTTTTTCTGAGTAACCTGGAAATTGTGCTTTATTTTCTGTTTTATTTGCTACATTTATTACCTCAAAACCGTTTTCATCTGTTAAAATAGCAATTCTCTCCATAGCAGTCAAGCGTTTATAAGTTTGGCATTTAGGACAAATAAAATAAGGTGCCCATTCACTTTCATGTAAATGCGTCCCACAATTTCGGCACTTTTGCCATTGATTTGTCTTTGGATAATGACTCATTACCGCCACCGCCTTTAAATTTTGCTATCAATTGAAATGGTATTTTCAATAAATTCTTGTGATTTTATAATTATTTTTAATTGCGTTAAATTAGTTTCAATTCCTGAAATATAAATTGATTCAAGTGATTTTTGCATTTTTAAAATAGCTAATTCTCTCGTTTCAGCATGACAAATAATTTTTGCTAATAGTCCGTCATAGAAAGCAGAGATGGTGTCACCGACACCATAACCCGTTTCAATTCGAATATCTTTAGGAAAATCAAAACATGTAATTTTAGTTTTCACACTTGGAATTAAGGATAATCGACATTCGATTGCATGTCCATTCATTTCTACATCATTATTCAATACTTCTTTACCTTCAGCAACTAACAACTGTTGTTGAACAACATCCATTTTAACAGTTTCTTCAGTAACACCATGTTCGACTTGCAATCGTGTATTCATTTCTAAAAAATAAAATTGATTATTCGCAAATAAAAATTCTACAGTTCCTAATCCAACGTAATGTAAATTTTTGATTAACTGACGCGTAAAATAGTAGAGTTGGCTTTGTTGCTCACTAGTTAAGACAACTGATGGGCTTTCTTCAATCACTTTTTGTCGGTGATTTTGCAAGCTACAATCCCGATTTCCTAACACTTGAACATGGTGCCCATCACCGATAATTTGCACTTCTATATGCCGCGCGTTTATCAATTTTTTTTCAAGATAAAAACTTCCCTCAGCAAAAGAAGCCTTTGCTTCTTGCTGAACAATCTCAGCGCCAGATAACAAATCAGATTTCCTTTCAACTGCTCTGATACCCTTGCCGCCTCCGCCATGTGAAGCTTTAATTAATAGTGGGAATCCAATTTTATTTGCTTGCTCAATCAATTCTTCGTTAGAAGTAATTAAATCAGATCCAGGAATAACGGGTACCCCTTTCTCAATTGCTAACAAACGAGATTTATCTTTATCTGCTAGTTGCTGGATTAATTCCGCTTCCGGACCAATAAAAGTAATACCACATTCCATACACATTTGTGCAAAATGCGCATCTTCTGATAGAAACCCGTATCCTGGATGAATTGCATCAACATTTAAACTTAATGCTGCCATCAATATACTCTCTCGATTTAAATAAGAATCTTTTGCTAAGGCTGGCCCAATGCAAATTTTTTCATCAGCAAGTTCAACAAATCGACTTTGTGCATCCACTGTTGAATAAATAGCGACCGTTTGTATATTTAATTTTTGGCAAGCGCGAATAATTCGTTCAGCCACTTCTCCACGATTCGCTATTAAAATTTTTCGAAACAAATGACTCACCTATCCATCTATTCTAATTTTAAGTAACTCTTGATCAAATTCGACTAATTCACCATCATCTACTAGTTGTTCAAGTACGATACCTGTCACTGGCGATTGGATATCATTGTATAATTTCATACTTTCAATTTGAGCAATAACCTGCTTTTTAATAATTTTAGTCCCAATTGTTCCCATTTTATCAAAATGAACTAACCCAACAAGTGGGCTTTTAACGATAAAAATGGTGTCACTATCATCTTCTTGTATATTTGTTGCTACTTTTATTTTTTCGGCTGTTTTTTCTTGATCTACAACTACTTTAAAGTCACCATCTTCAATTTCAACATGAGAAAATGGCATTGTCGCAATTTTATCTAATAATTGATTAATTTCATTAAATTTCATTAATTTGCACACACCTTAAATTTTTATTAGTAAACTTCCATATGCTAAGCCAGCTCCAAATCCAGTTAATAAAACTGTACCACCCGTAAACCCTTGTTGAATTGCTTCATTTAGGGCCATTGGAATCCCGGCTGAAGATGTATTTCCGTGATGAATAACACTTGTTGCAAATTTTTCAATTGGCATCCCTAACTCATCAGCAATTGTTTCAATAATTCTTAAATTTGCTTGATGGCAAACAACCAAATCAATATCACTTGTTTTTAACTTATTATCTTTAAGTAATTGTTTCATCTGATTAGGCACAACTGTTGTAGCAAATTCAAACACATCTCGTCCCTCTTGGAAAAATGCATCTATTGTTGGATAATTATCTTCATTAACATCACTTAATGGTTCAATACGTCCACTATGAATAACATCCTTTTTTTGCCCATTTGTTTCTATTTTTTCAGCAATAAAGCTTTCATCCGCTGAATTATTTGAGGCTTCAAGAAGAGCACCACCTGCACCGTCTCCAAAAAATACAGCGCTTGTTCGATCCTTAAAATCCATCATTTTTGAGTTAACTTCTGCACTAATCACAATTGCCCGTTTGTATTGCCCTGTACGTAAAAACTTTTCTGCGGTACTCATAGCAAATATAAATCCCGCACAAGCAGCGCTAATATCGAAAGCAAAGGCGTTCATTGCGCCAATATTTCCTTGAACAATCGCAGCTGTCGATGGTGTTAAGGCGTCTGGCGAAATTGTGGAAATAATAATTAAATCAATATCTGTGGCTTCATACCCAGATTTAAGTAAAAGTTCATTTGCTACTTTTGTACTCAAATCTGATGTATTTTCATCAATTGCATAGTGTCGTGTTTTAATCCCAGTATGCGCCACTATCCATTCATCCGAGGTTGGCATAAATTTAGCTAATTCATTATTTGTCACAATTCGTTCCGGCACAAAATGTGCCATATTTTTTATTTTGACATAATTATTCAATTTACCCATTCTCCCAGTCGTTAAGTTTAATTCATTCTATTTTATCAATAATCGCAAAATTAAGACACCAAAATAATTAACGCTTAATAATTCTTTAATTTCATAATACGCCAGTATGGCAATCTTTCATTAAAAAAAGCACTAAACCCCATAGTAACAAGGTCGAGTGCTTTTAAGTAAAACTATTATGCGAGTAAATGGATTCGAACCATCACGGGATATTATCCCACCAGATCCTTAGTCTGACGCGTCTGCCAATTCCGCCATACTCGCAAGAACAATCATAATTGTAGCAAAAATTGTTCCTTGTTACAAGTCCCATTTAAAATAAATTAGTATTCCATTAAAATTAACTTACTTCGACACTTCGAGCAAACGTAGCGTGACAGGTTAATTTTTCTTTGTCGTTGATACTGTTGTCCACAATTAGAGCATTGATAGTGAATAACTCTTTTCTTTTTAGCCTGTTTTGGACCAAGAGGGGCAAACCGGCTACCACCTACAATTGTCAGTAGCTGTTTGAAATCATGATCACGATGTTGATAACCCTTTTTAGCAATATGCAGATGATAATGACATAATTCATGCTTGATAACACCTATTAAAATATCCTCACCATGTTCCGTCAGCATTTTAGGATTAATTTCAATATTATGGTCATTTAATCGATACCGTCCACCCGTCGTTCGTAGTCTTTTATTAAATGTTGCTTTGTGGATAAATGGCTGCTTAAAAAAAGTTGTGGATAAGTTTTGAACTAAAGCTGTTAATTCAAAATCAGTCATCTTATTTATCCGTTGGTCGTTTCATTGTTAACTGAACGCGATTACGTTTCAAATCAACTTCCATTACCCACACTGTAACTATGTCCCCAACCGCAACCACTTCACTTGGTTTCTTAACGAACTTATCTGTTAATTGTGAAATGTGGACAAGTCCATCTTGTTTAACACCAATATCTACAAACGCACCAAAATCAATTACGTTCCGAACGGTTCCTTGTAATGACATGCCGGGTTCTAAGTCCTCAATTGTTAACACATCGTGTCGTAGTAACGGTGCCGGCATATCGTCACGTAAATCACGGCCTGGTTTTTGTAAACTAGCTAGAATATCTGCTACTGTTTCCACACCACTACCCACAACTTGTGCCAAATTTTCAGCATTTGTCTGTGCTAATTGGTCATTTGTCTCAGTTTTACCCAAATTAGTTATTTTTATCCCCAATTCTTTCAACAAAATCTTTGTTAGTGGATAACTTTCAGGATGAATATCAGTATTATCTAAAATGTTATCCCCAGAAACAATACGTAAAAATCCAATTGCTTGTTCATAAGCTTTTGGTCCTAAGCGTGGTACTTTCTTAAGTTGTTGACGCTTCGTAAATTTACCATTTTCGTCACGATAAGTAACAACATTTTTAGCAATTGTTAAATTTAATCCAGAAATTTTTGTTAATAGCTCTGAACTAGCTGTATTTAAATTAACCCCAACTTTATTCACAGCATCTTCAATCACGACATCTAACTGTGCATCCAATTTTTTTTCAGCAACATCATGTTGATACTGACCGACTCCAACAGATTTAGGATCAATCTTAATTAATTCAGCCAAAGGATCTTGCAATCTACGGCCGATACTAATAGCAGAGCGTTCTTCAACGTGAAGTTCTGGGAATTCATCACGAGCTGCTTGACTAGCTGAATAAACCGATGCCCCAGCCTCATTTACAATGACATAAAAAATTGGCCGTTCGATTTCTTTTAAAATATCTGAAACAAATTGTTCAGATTCTCGACTTGCTGTTCCATTTCCAATTGCAATCATTTCAACTTGGTATTTTTCAAGGAACTGTTTAAATTGTCCAGCAGCTGCGGCACGTTTTTCACCATTTGCAGGTTTATGTGGATAAATTACCAATTTGTCTAAGAATTTACCTGTACCATCCACGATGGCTAACTTACAGCCTGTTCGATAGGCTGGATCAAAACCTAAAACAACTTTCCCTTTTAATGGTGCTTGCATAAGTAAATGGTATAAGTTATCCCCAAACACATTAATAGCTTGTTCTTCAGCAACCTCTGTCATACCTTTACGAATTTCACGCTCAATTGATGGTTTAATAAAGCGTTTATAACTATCTTGATACGCATTTTCAATGATTGGTACAGCGTCACCACTATTTTTCCCAATAATTCTAAAATGCATAAATGTCATAATTGCTTGTTCTGGTACAACAACGGAAGCTTTTAAGATTCCCTCTTTTTCACCACGATTAATTGCCAGTACACGATGCGGAACGACTGATTTTAAAGATTCACTAAACTCATAGTAATCACGATAAATACCTTTTTCGTCTTTTTCTTCAGCTTTAACTTTTGCTTCAAACAAACTATCTTTTTGAGTTACTTTACGAATCCACTCACGATATTCGGCACTTTCACCAAATGCTTCAGCTAAAATTTCATGTACCCCAGCAAAAACGTCTTCTTCAGTTAAAATTTCAGCATCAACATTAATAAATGTGCTTGCTTTCTGATTAATTTCAGCTGCTGTTTGGGGGAATGTCAACAACCATTTGGCAAATGGTTCTAATCCAGCCTCTTTGGCAATAGTGGCCTTAGTACGACGTTTTTGTTTAAAAGGTAAATAATAATCTTCAATCTGTTGCAATTTTTTTGCTAAACTAATTTTATTTTTTAAAGCTTCTGTTAAATTACCTTGTTCTTCAATTATGTGGATAACTTCTGCTTTACGTTTTTCTAAACTCTCAACATGTTTATAAGTTGTCTCAATTTCACGAATTTGAACTTCGTCTAAACTATCTGTTCTTTCTTTTCGATATCGTGCAATAAATGGAACAGTATTTCCTTCATCAAGCATCCCTAAAACTGCGTTAATTTGTTTTTCTCGATACTGATTTAGCTCTTTTAATACTAACGGCATAATGTTTTTTTCCATGATAACGACCTCAATTCGAATATTTTTTGTTCATAAAAAAGAGACTAATAATAGGCGTCAGTACAACCATTCCTAATATCAATCTCTTTAATTAAATTTAACCTAAAATTTGTTGCATGATACGTTGCATCATATCAGTTGTTTGCGTCATTCCTTTATCTTGTTTTTCTTCTGAAGCTTTAAATGCATCAACCTCGACAAGATGTTTCTCAACATTAATACTACTTGTCATCTCATCGCAACCTTCAACAAAAGTACGATAACCACTAATTAATTTTTTATGTTTTCCCAAAACAGGAATGGGTACTTGTAAATCATCTAATTTGCTTAAATTTTCTTGGTAACTTGCTGTACCTTCAACAAATTTTTCTTTAGTAGTTGTGAATTCATCATCTGAAACAATAGAAAAGTCACCTGCAGTAATGGCTTTTTCCATTACTTCGTAATGATCATTTAAAGAATTACCCATTTCTTCAGTTGCTTGCGCAACATCATTTAACGCATTGATATAATAATTTACATTAACTCTTTTTTTCAAGATATAAACTTCCTTTTATTTATTTTTTCTGAATAATCGTTGGCCAAGCTTCACAATTTCAACAATCACAATAATTGAGAATGATCCCGCTAAAACAATACCCCATTGATACATATCTAAATGGCTAACATGGAACATTTTATTTAATCCGGGGATTAAAATAGTTGCTGCGAGCAACGCAAATGATGCCAAAATTGACCAATTAAACGTCACATTTTTAAAGATATTACGGTTGAAGATTGACCCATGGATTGATTTAACATTGAATGCATGGAATAACTGAATTAATCCTAATGTTGCAAAAGCCATTGTTAAAGCATCTGCATGAATTAATTTATCACCCATATGAACAGGATACGTTAAAGCCAACCAATAAACAAATAATGTTATAGCCCCTTCTAAGATACCTTGATAAATAATACTTGGCATCACACCACCAGAGAAGAAGTTTGATTTACGTCCACGTGGTTTTTGATCCATCAATCCTTTTTCAGCAGGTTCTACACCAAGTGCAATTGCGGGAAATGTATCTGTTACCAAGTTAATCCACAAAATATGGACTGGTGCCAAAATACTCCAACCCATCATTGTCATAACAAACAAGGTTAATACTTCACCTAAGTTTGCAGAAAGTAAATATTGAATTGATTTTTGAATATTAGAAAAGACTTTTCGTCCTTCCTTAACAGCAAAAACAATTGTCGCAAAATTATCATCAGCGAGAACCATATCTGAAGCACCTTTAGATACTTCAGTTCCTGTAATACCCATCCCAATTCCAATATCAGCCGATTTCAAAGCTGGCGCATCGTTCACACCATCACCAGTCATAGCAACCACTTGATTCTTTTTCTGCCATGCTTTAACAATTCGCACTTTATGTTCAGGCGATACCCTTGCATATACAGAATATTGTTCAACCTTATTTTCAAATTCTGAGTCTGATAAATCATCTAATTCAGAACCAGAAATAATTGCTTCATGTTGTCCAGCTTCAACAATTCCTAATCGAACTGCAATAGCTTCGGCAGTATCGCGATGATCGCCTGTAATCATCAAAGGACGGATCCCGGCTTTCTTAGCTTCGCTAACTGCAGCAGCAGCTTCTGGTCGCTCTGGATCAATCATTCCAACTAATCCAGCAAAAATCAAATCATTTTCCACAGTTTCTGAATCTAATACCGCTGGAATTGCAGGCATTTCACGATACGCGAATGCTAACACGCGTAATGCTTGCGTTGCCATATCATGATTATTAGTCATAATATAATCTAGCTGTGCATCAGTTATCGGTTTAATTTCGCCATTTTCAATATAACGTGTTACCCGTTTTAATAGTTGATCGGGAGCACCCTTAACAGCAACAAAAAAAGATTTATCCTCATTTTTTTGAATTGTTGACATCAATTTACGTTCTGAATCAAATGGAACTTCAGCAACTCGAGGTTCACTGCTTAATAATGCATCCACATCTAATCCATGATCTAAATGATATTGAATTAGAGCCGTCTCTGTTGGGTCACCAATTAAATTGCCCTCAGATGTTTGTTTTGTGTCATTACTGAAAGACATCACCTGGTATAGTGGACTTTCTAAATTTGTTTCCACCTTATCGGCATCTAATAACTCATTATTTATAAATATTTTTTCAACAGTCATTTGATTTAACGTTAATGTACCCGTCTTATCTGATGCAATAATGTCAGTACTACCAAGTGTTTCAACTGCTGGTAATTTTCTAACAATCGCATTTCTTTTTGCCATCTTTTGTGTTCCAAGTGCTAAAATAATTGTAACAATAGCTGGTAATCCTTCTGGAATTGCAGCTACAGCTAATGAAATCGCAATTAACAACATATCAATGACACTATTATCTCCATTTTGTAGACCAACGAAGAAAACAATAACAGCAATAATTAATATTAAAATAGTTAATGTTTTACCTAATTGGTTAAGATTATCTTGTAGTGGTGTTTTCATTTCATCGGCAGAATTGAGCATTCCTGCAATACGTCCAACTTCAGTGTTCATCCCTGTTCCAACAACGATTCCTTCACCACGCCCATAAGTTACATTACTATTCATAAACGCCATATTATGGCGATCGCCAATACCAGCATCTTCATCATTTAATAAATTTAAACTTTTATCAACAGGTACTGATTCACCAGTTAAAGCAGATTCTTCAATTTTAAGAGAAGCAATCTGTGTTAAACGTAAATCTGCTGGAATAACATCCCCTGCTTCAAGTAAAACAATATCTCCAGGTACTAAATTTTCACTTTTTACAGTTTCAATTTGCCCATTTCGTTTTACATTTGCGTTAGGTGTCGACATTTCTTTTAACGCATTAATTGCCTCTTCAGCCTTAGATTCTTGAAAAACACCGAATACAGCGTTTAAAACAACAACTAACATGATGATAATTGCGTCCACAACTTCACCTGATGATGCCGCAATTAACGCAGCCACAATTAAAACGATTATCATGAAATCTTTAAACTGATCAAAGAATTTTTGTAATATTGTTTTACGTTTACCTTCTGACAACTGATTCAATCCATACTTGTCTGTTCTTTCTTTAACCTCTTGGGTTGTTAACCCTGCCAAATCTGTCTTTTGGCCTGCTAAAACTTCGTCAACTGATTGTGCGTAAATCCTTTTTGTCATAGTAATCCTCCTTATAATAGTTTCACAAAATACAAAAAAAGACCTATGTATGTTGCAGAACTTTAAACATACATAAGTCTCACTATTTAAGGCAATACCAGAAAAAGAACTTTCTTGTTGGTGACATTGCCGCGGATAACCGCCAGTTACTCCCCTATGATTTCTTTAATTATAACTGAAATGAAACAGCTTACGCAACTATTTACTTCCAAAAAGAATCATAAACAGTAATTGGCAGATGTCGTTTGTGTTCTGTCTTTAAATACCAATTTTCAATTTTATCACTAATTTCTTTTGAAACTACCTTTCCTTCAAGATAATCATCAATATTATCGTAAGTAACTCCTAAGGCAACTTCATCAGGTAGCGCTGGACGGTCTTCTTCCAAATCGGCTGTTGGTACTTTTAAATACAGATGTTCCGGCGCATTTAACGAAGCTAACATCTCTCTACCTTGGCGCTTATTCAAACGCCAAAGTGGTGTAATATCAGCACCTCCGTCACCATATTTAGTATAAAATCCAGTAATTGCTTCTGCAGCATGGTCAGTTCCCACAACCGCACCTGACTTTGCCCCGGCAATCCCATATTGAGCAATCATGCGCTGACGAGCTTTGATATTACCTTTATTAAAATCAGAAATTTCAAGATTGTTTGCCATTAAGCTTATTACCATTTCATCGGTAGCACCTTTAATGTCTACACGAACCACTTGATCTGCCTGCATAAATTTTATAGCATCTAATGCATCAGATTCATCGGATTGATTGCCGTATGGTAGTCGAACTGCAATAAATTGATAATTGCTATCACCGGTTTCTTCACGTAACTCACGAATAGCCTGTTGTGCTAAATACCCAGCAAGTGTTGAATCTTGTCCACCAGAAATTCCTAAAACTAAAGATTTTAAAAATGGATGTTTCAATAAATAAGCTTTCATAAAATCAATACTCATACGAATTTCTTCTGCAATATTTACACTTGATTTCACTTTCAAAGTTTCAATAATTTTCTTTTGTAAGTCAGTCAAGATTAACACCCCTTATTTAATATTATTCATATTATTTCTAATTTTTTGGATGATAGCCATCTTATTATCATAAGCTTTTTGTGATAAATCGACAGGGTAATCTTGTGGATTTAATTCACGTTTATATTCTTCCCATAACCCATCTAACTGAATTCTTGAATACTCTCTAATAGCATCCAATTCTGGCTGATTATAAACCAGTTCACCTTCAACAAATATATCTTGTAAAATTGGTCGTGCATTATAGTTAGTTACCAACTTATTAATATAGGTATACTGCTGATGGAACATATAAAGTGAGTCTTGTTTCTGAGGTTCCTCATCCGATAGTGCAATGTAATCTCCTTCAGTTTTACCATCAACTTTATTAGTAATACGCCATACTTGTTTCTTACCTGGTGTTGATACTTTTTCTGCATTATTACTGAGTTTAATTGTATCAACCATTTTACCATCGCCACCTTCAATGGCTACTAATTTATAAACTGCACCTAAGGCGGGTTGATCATAGGCAGTTATTAGTTTAGTTCCAACGCCCCAGACGTCAATTTTAGCTCCTTGCATTTTTAAATTAGTAATTGTTTTTTCATCTAAGTCATTTGAGGCATAAATTTTAGCTTCTGTAAATCCAGCTTCATCTAATTGTTCACGAACGCGTTTCGAAATGTAAGCCATATCCCCACTATCAATTCGTACGCCGGCAAAATTAATCTTATCACCTAACTCTTTAGCAACTTTAATTGCACTTGGCACACCACTTTTTAACGTATCGTATGTATCAACTAAAAAGACACAATCACGATGCGTTGTTCCGTAAGCCATAAAAGCATCATAGTCATCTCTGTATGCTTGAACTAATGAATGCGCATGCGTTCCACTGATAGGAATACCAAATATTTTACCTGCTCGGACATTACTAGTTGCATCAAATCCACCAATATAAGCTGCACGTGTTCCCCAAATAGCTGCATCAAATTCTTGTGCTCGTCTTGTACCAAATTCTAACACACCATCATCTCCGGCTACAGCTTTGATACGAGCTGATTTTGTTGCAATCAATGTTTGATAATTAATGATGTTAAGTAATGCCGTTTCTACTAATTGACAGTCTGCTAAAGGACCTTCTATTTGGACAATGGGTTCGCCGTTAAAAACAACTTCCCCTTCAACAGCTGACCTGATTGTGCCACGAAAATGAAAATCTTTTAAATAGGCAAGAAAATCATCTGGATATCCTGCCACTTCTCTTAAATACGCAATGTCTGTCTCTGAAAATTTTAAATTTTGAATATAATTAATAGCTCGTTCTAAGCCTGCAAAAATCGCATAGCCATTAGAAAATGGTAAATTTCTGAAGAAAACTTCAAATACAGCATTTTGATTATGAATATTTTTTTCCCAGTAAGTTTGGATCATATTAATCTGATAAACGTCCGTATGTAACGTATAGCTATCATCTGGGTAATTTTTTACCATGATGTTTCTCCTTTAAAATGAATGCACTACTAGAATTTTTTCCAGCACACAAATTATAATCTACATTTTACCATTTTTTCCGTAATCCGTCATATTCAATACTTATTTTAAATTTATCTTCTGTTATAATGAGACAAAGTTTAAAAAGTGAGGACATATTATGCCAAATAAATTTAAAAAAACAAAAATATTAGATATCGAATTTATTAATACAACTAATGACGCTTTTTTAACTCAGATAGCGACTGATTCGATAGCTCATCTAAATCGATTTATCGTGACAGCCAACCCAGAAATTGTTCTATTTGCACGACAACACCCAGATTATAAAAAGATTCTTAACCAAGCTGACTACGTTACACCAGATGGTATTGGTATTATCAAAGGCGCAGCAATTTTAGGGACTCCAATGCCCGAACGAATCACTGGCTATGATACTTTAATGAGCCTGCTTAAATGGGCTAATAGTCATCAAAAATCAATATACCTAGTTGGTGCAGCCGAAACGGTCATCCAAAAAGTTGCCAAAACGATTAAGTCTGATTATCCAAACATTAATTTAGTCGGATTTCATAATGGTTATTTCAAAAATGATCAGGATATTGTAAGTAACATTAAAATATCTCAGCCTGATTTTGTTTTTGTTGCAACAGGTTTTCCAAATCAGGAGGAATTTATTCAGCGTAATCGCCAAGTGTCTGATAGTATCTGGATGGGTGTTGGTGGTAGTTTCGACGTTCTAGCGGGTACTGTGAATCGTGCGCCACAATTTTGGCAAAATCATCATATTGAGTGGCTTTATCGTTTATTCCAAGAACCGACTCGTTTTATTCGAATGCTAGCTATTCCACGTTACTTATTACTAATATACAAAGAAAAATTTAGAGGACATAAAAAAAAGAACTAAGAAATTAAAAATTTCTTAGTTCTTTTTTACATATTGTTATATTACCAAACGAAAACGCCAACCATACCCGCTGATAATAATGAAACTAGAATACCAGATAATAGCATGTAACCAACGTTTCTTGCGATAACATCATTTTTTTCTTTATCCACAATTCCTTTGAAACAACCAATAATCATTCCAATTGTTGAAAAGTTTGCAAACGATGTAACAAAAACAGTTAAAACAGCTTTGTAATGAGGTGCAAATGAGTTAATCGTACTTGATACTTGTCCCATAACAACAAATTCATTTGTTACTAATTTTGTACCCATGTAACGTGCTAATTCGAAAGCATCTGAAGGATTGAATCCCATTAACCAAGCAAATGGGAACATAATAATACCTAAAATATTTTCAAGTGATAAATTTGGATTAACTAATCCAAGAATATTATCAATCAAGGCTGCTAAAGCAACGAAAGCAATAACATTTGCTGCAATAATCAAGACTAACTTACCAGCACCCAAAATTGAATCACCCAAGAAAGCGAAAAAGGGTTCTCTTTTATTATCTGATTCAGAAGTTTCTAAATCATTTGAGTTACTACCTGTCATTTCAGCAATAGTATCTTCTTCTTCTGTTACTTCAACTGGATTTAAAATACTTGTTATAATAATAGCATTAATAATATTAATTGGAACAGCTGTTAAGATATATTGACCTGGCATCATTGTTGTATAAGCACCAATGATTGAAGCCGTCACACAGCTCATTGACATCATTGCCAAAGTTAAGTTCCGTTCTGATTTCATTAGTTTCAACTGAAGGCTTGAAACAGCTAATGCTTCAGTATTTCCCAAAAACATCATTTCTACTGAGAAAAATGATTCAAATTTTGGTTGGCCTGTAATTTTTGATAACCCACGGCCAATCCACTTAATAATAAATGGAAGAACGCCAATGTACGTTAAAATATCAAACAATGGCACAATCATAATAACTGGTAATAGAACACTCATGAAAAATCCCATATCAGTTACTTTAGGCATAGCGGGTACCATAAATTGAATACCTTGATATGCGGCCTGCATTAGCCAATTAAACCCATTAGCCGCGCCTTCTACAAGATCACGTCCTAATGAGAATTTTGTTAAGAACCAAGCTAAAAATAAATTAATAACGACCATAATTGCGATTGATTTCCAATTGACTTCTCTCTTTTTCTTGGAAAACGCAAATGCAACTAAAATAAAAATGGCAACACCGAAAATATTAACTAATAAATACATATCTTAAAACCCCTTCAGATAATTTATTTTTTGCTCTTAAATAATATAGCGTTATCTCAAATTGATGTCAATCGAACAGATTTCTCAAAAAAAAAATTACTCTATCTCATCCATTGATATGGTTGAAAGAGAGCAATTAATAATTTCTTAAACTTTATTTTTCTAGATAAAATTCAAAGCGATTCCCTACATATTGTGTCCGAACATATTCAAAAGGTTCACCATTTTTCAAAAAGCTAACTTGACGAAGCCTCAAAATCGCTTCACCACGCTTGATTGATAGATAATCCGCTATGCTTTCAGCAGCTGACATAGCAGACACTGTCTGTTGTGCCCCTCCCAATGTTAAATTGGCTTTTTCTTCCAATGTTCGATATAAAGAGCTCGTAATTTCAGTTTTACTATAACCCTCAACTAATTTATTAGGAACCGTAGCAACTTCAAAACAAATCGGTAAACCATCAGCATAACGAATTCGTTCCATTCGTAAGACTAGTTCGCCATCGATCAATTGTAACTTTTCAATTTCACTTAATGAAGGCGTTGTAACATGATAAGTGATCGTCTTACTTGAAGCCACTTTTCCCTGTTCAGCCATTAGGTCAGTAAAACTAGTCACACCTGACATCTTTTCTTGAACCTTCTTACGAGCAACGTAGGTTCCATCACCAACATGACGTTCTAGAATACCTTCATCTACCAAGGTTTGAATTGCCTGTCTAAGCGTCATTCTGCTGACACCAAATACAACAGCAAGTTCACGTTCAGCCGGAATACGATTGCCAACTTCCCATTCACCAGATTCAATTGTTTTTTTCATTTCATTATGAATTTGAATATATATGGGAGATCCCATTAACAATTACCTTCCTAACCTTTTATTAAAATTTACGTCCAAAGCTATATGTGCTTTCTAGTTGCATGTTAGCATCAAATAAGTTCATATCAGCATCTTTTCCGATTTCAATAGCACCTTTTGATGTTAAATTGAATTCCCTAGCTTGATTGACAGAACTCATCAATACAGCTTCTTCGATACCACAACCAGTAAATTTCATAATATTTTTAAATGCATCTTGATATTGTAAAACAGAGCCTGCTAAATTACCAGATTCTAATCTTGCTTGTTTGTCTTTAACAATAACTTTTTGCCCGCCAAGTTCGCTTAAGCCTTCAGGCATTCCTTTAGCACGCATCGAGTCAGTAATTAATTCAATACGTTTAGGTCCTTTTAAATCATAGGCTAGTTTAATCATATCTGGCACAATATGAAAACCATCAGCAATAATTTCTGTATAAATATTATCCTCTAAAAATGCATGTCCAGTTACACCTGGTTCACGATGCTTAAATTCGCGTTGTGCATTGTATAAATGAGTGACATGACTTGCTCGAGAATGTTTCATTTCTTCGCGAGTAGCGTTACTATGGCCCACTGAAGGTACGATACCATTCTTGATACAATACTCTTCAAATTCAGGTGACGTTTTATGTTCCGGTGCATAAGTCACTAATTTGATCATATGTCCTGATAATTCATTCCATTTATCAAATAACTTTGTATCAGGTGCCTCAATATATTTTTCAGGCTGTGCGCCTTTAAAAACAGGAGAAATAAATGGTCCTTCAAGATGAATTCCTTGAATAACAGGGTTCACTTCAGCGGCTTTTTTGATACCAACCATAGCATTAGCAATATTTTCATGTGATTGGGTCATTGTCGTTGCGAAATAAGTCGTAACACCTTCGTGAATCATATCGGTAACCATTTCATTAATTTGTTTAGAATCACCATCCATAGCATCAAAACTATATCCACCATGGCTGTGAACGTCAATAAATCCAGGAACAATAATTTTCCCTTCTACATCTCTAACCTCATCAGAGGCTAAAGCTTTGTATTCGCTCATTGGCCCCATTGCACTAATTTGTTTATCAAATCGAATATATGCATCTTCAATTTTTTCTGAACCCGTGTAGATAACTGCATGTTTTAAAACAATACTCATCTTATCCGCCATCCCTTCAATTTATAAACTTAGTATAATCGGTATAGACCAAAAAAACAAGGTCATATCAAATTTAGTTTTTGTCTTTAGCCACAGTTGCATCAACTGCTTTAATAATAGAATTCATAAATCCAGCCTCTTCCATTGCAAGCAATCCAGCAATAGTTGTGCCACCCGGAGATGAAACCTCATCAATTAATTTCCATGGCACTTCATCAGTAGCTAAGACCTTTTTTGCACTGCCTAGTACAGCTTGAGCAGCAATCTTAGTTGCTTTATCTTTTGGTAAGCCATATTTAACGCCTGCACGTGCAAGCGTATCAATAAATAAGTAAATAAATGCTGGTGAGCTACCAGCAAGAGCAACAAACGTGCTAAAATCGCGTTCAGCAATCTCCATCGTTTCACCAATAGTATCAAATAAATCAGTACCTTGTTTCATTTGTTTATCTGTCAAAATATCATTACCGACTAACGCAGTCATACTTTCGGAAACCGTTGCGTTAACATTTGGCATTGTTCTTAAAATACCAACTGAATGATTATCTAATTCTAATTCAATTTCAGAGATTGAAACACCTGATACAATAGAAATTAGCATAGGTTTGTATTCCTTCACTGACTCTTTAATTTCTGCTAAAACCATACCTAAGACAATTGGTTTAACAGCAAGAAAAACAACGTCAGCCTCACTAACCACCTGAGCATTGCTACCTAACGCTGTAAAGCCATTAGCTTCAGCATAAGGTACATAGCTGGACTCTCTTGCACTGTGTACCAAAATTTCTTTTGGCGCGATAAATTCTGCTTCTACTAAACCTTCAATAATTGCTCGAGCCATATTACCAGCTCCAATAAATCCAATTTTCATAGTTTCCTCATTTCAATTATTATATTTAATTACTATCTCCATCATACCGCAAAAAAAAATAAAATAACAAATAAAACAAAAAAGCAGATACCTAAGTATCTGCTTTTAGCTAGTTGGGTTAGATGGATTCGAACCATCGCATGACAGGATCAAAACCTGTTGCCTTACCGCTTGGCTATAACCCAATATTATAAAATAATGGTGGAAGAGAGTGGATTCGAACCACCGAACCCGAAGGAGCGGATTTACAGTCCGCCGCGTTTAGCCTCTTCGCTACTCTTCCATATCAGCTTTATCCGACTTAACTATCATACAAATAAATGGATTAAAAATCAAGCTTTTTTTTCAATTATTTTAAATTAATTATTTGTAACGTAAATTTCCACTCATCGAAGAACGTATTTTTCGTCCATTCGTTATATTTTTTCCGCCCATATCCCACTGGCTTCGTATAATACGTCGTTTCATTAATTTGAATAGGATCATGTTTGATATGGAGGTGCCCAAATAAAACTTTTTCTACTTTATAGTATTCTAACAGATCTCCCATCTTTTGACTACCTAACATGCCGTTTGCAACGTTCCAGAAACGATTATCATTATTAATTTTAATATACAATTCATTAGGTACAAAATGAGTCATAAATATTATTTTTTTATTTAATTGTTTCGCATCACTCAATAATTTTTCAGTTTGTCTTAAACTTAATTTAAATCTCTCGACATCTGGCATTGGTTGAACAATTTTACGATCGATCCAATAGTTTGTTTTCCAATGTAGCATTTCTTTATCAGACCGTTTTAGCTGTTTTGAGTAACTGTAATCGTACCATCCATTATTACCTATAATACGCCATTCAGTGCCGGAGATATCCAAATATTGATTATGGAGATAAGAATCATTCACTACACTTTCTAGCTCATCAAATGTTATATTTTTAACCATGTCATGGTTACCTGCAATAAATAAGACAACAATTTTATTATTTAACTTTCTTTTCAGTCTAATAATATAATCAATCGTTTTATTAAAATCATTAAATAAATCTCCTGTAATAAGATAATACTCAATATTTTTCGCTAATAGATAATTTACTTGTTCATCAATAATTATATCCACATCAACTTTATTAATATCAAAGTGATTATCACTACTAGTTGCAATAATTGTCATGTTTCCCTCCAAAAAAAGATATGTTAATTAAAATTAACATATCTTTCATTAAAAATCTATTTAATTAACGCCTTCCATTAATTTATGAATTCTTGGAATAAAGAAACTCAACATAATACCAAAGGCAACAGTAATTCCACCAACTACAGCAAAGTACATTGATTCAGTAGCGGGTGTGTATAACCGAACAATTTGTGAATTCAATGCTTGAGCAACAGCATCACTCAAGAACCAAACACTCATCATTTGAGATTGAAAACTTTTTGGTGCAAGTTTAGTAGTAATTGATAAGCCAACTGGAGAAACCAAAACTTCACCAAGCATAACCATCATCCAACTTGCAACTAACCATAATGGGCCAACTTTAGTATCTGTTCCAAAAAGAACACCAGGGAGCATCATCCAAAGGAAAGATGCTCCAGCAAATACTAGACCAATTGAAAATTTAGCTGGAGAACTAGGTTGTTTCGATCCTAATTTAACCCATAACCAAGCAAATATTGGAACATAGATTAATATGAATAACGGATTCATACTTTGAAAGAAACTAGCTGGGAAAGTGAACCCAAAAGCACTTAACTGCGTTCTAGTTGACGCAAACATTGCTAAAACAACTGAACCTTGTTCTTCAATTGACCAGAATAAGATACTGGCAATAAATAACGGAATATACGCTGTAAGTCTTGATCGTTCAATTTTTGTTGTTTTCTTACTTGTTAACATCATTGTAAAGTAATAGACAGGGATGATAACTGCAAGAATTGTGATTAAAAGAATGACATTCGTAATATTTAATGATTTAAATAGGAACATGATAACTAAAATTAAAGCTAAAGCTATAACACCGATTGAAGATTTTTTAAGAATAGTTGATAATTCGTTAGGTTGAATAGGGTCATTAGGATATAAACTATCTTTTGTTAAATATTTTCTTCCGTCAAAGTAATATTGAACTAAGCCGAAAAACATCCCAATAGCTGCTAATGAGAATCCAACGTGGTAATTATATTCTTGACCAACCCATCCAACTAGCAACGGTGCAATCAAAGCACCAATATTAATCCCAGATACAAAGATACTGAAACCAGAATCACGTCTTGGATCCTTACTATTGTATAATCCACCAACCATTTCAGAAACATTAGGTTTTAACAACCCTGTTCCCAATACGATTAACGCGATAGATATGAATAAAGCAACTGATTTAAAGGGTGTTGCAAGAACAATATGTCCTAGCATTATTAGTATTCCACCAATAAACACTGTTTTTCTACTACCCCAAAGGCGATCACTAACGAAACCTCCAATGACACCTGATAAATAAATTAATGATCCATAAATGGACATAATTGACATGGCTGTAGCTTGATTATAACCAAGCCCATCCACTTCTGAAATCATATAGTATAAAAGAATTGCTCGCATTCCGTAATAACTGAATCGCTCCCACATTTCTGTAAAAAATAGTGTTGATAATCCTCTAGGATGACCAAAAAAGGCCGTATCTTTATTTTTCATGGACTTCCTCCGATATAAATCTAGTATATGTATTTTAATGCATTACACATTATACAATGTATATATATCAATAGTCAAATCAAATTTTTACTTATATCTCATCATTTACTACTTGTTTTATCATTTAACGTCTTTCTAATATGTGAAAAATTTTATATCCATTATTAAGTAATAGTGTAACAAAAAATGCTCTATAGTATCTGCTATTTTTGCTAGAACAATCTATCAAGTGACTAAGTATTTTATCCGGTTCATTTTAGAAGCACGCGAAAACGTTAAAGTAATCGTTACTTATATAAACTATACGTATCCCAAGTTTACGAGAACTTTGTTATTCCCGAACGCCATAGTTGTTTACGATCAATTTCACATTTACAATGCACTTATGCATGCATTTAATAAAACTTGAATTCAATTTTTTAAAAAAATTGTTTACTCATTTTAATTTAACATGAAGACTATGTGAAAAACGCTATTAACTATCCTTATTCTAATAGCCTACTTGAAGGAAGGGACTAACAATAAATTGAAAATTATTAAACGTAATGCCTACGGATTTAGTGATTTTAGGAACCGTGTTTCCTTTGTAATGAGAAATAAAACTATAAAAAAAGGTGTTGTCACTTTGTGACAACACCTTTTTTTATATTCAGCAACGGTCGTAAAATTTTATTGTTTTATTTTTAATAGCATGGCAACGTCCTACCCTCGCAGGGGGCGACCCCCAACTACTCTTGGCGCTAAGAAGCTTAACTTCTGTGTTCGACATGGGAACAGGTGTATCCTTCTTGCTATCGCCACCACACTCTTTTACTACTACATAAAACAATTTTGCAACCACTAATGCCGGCTGCAGGAGTCGAACCTGTGACCCTCGGTTTACGATACCGATGCTCTACCAACTGAGCTAAGCCGGCGAAAATGACCCGTACGGGATTTGAACCCATGTTACCGCCGTGAAAGGGCGGTGTCTTAACCACTTGACCAACGGGTCATATACATAAAAATGTGTTAATCAGTTAGATTAGCACATTTTTAAATTTATTATTAGCATGGCAACGTCCTACCCTCGCAGGGGGCGACCCCCAACTACTCTTGGCGCTAAGAAGCTTAACT
>NZ_JBXAYD010000005.1:0-98942 GCF_056782075.1 Dellaglioa sp. CoH-56-MRSF-12 | reverse complement strand
ACATTTGATTTGTCGAAAATTTGTTCAGTTTTCAAAGATCTACTTGGTTGCTTTTGACAACTTTTATATCATATCAACCACGTCATGATTTGTCAAGAATTTTTTTGAATAAATATTCATTTCTTCTTGCCGTATCAATCAGCTTTATTAATATACCATCTGGTATACACCCTGTCAATACTTCATTACAGATAAATTTGATTTATTAATTATTACTTTATCAAAAAAGCGACTTAACCTCATCGAATTGATAAGTTTAAGTCGCTTTTTTGATAAAAGCTATTTAATAATGTCTAATCCACCCATGTATGGTTGAAGAACTTCCGGAATAGTTACCGACCCGTCTTCATTCTGATAATTTTCAAGAACTGCTGCTAGCGTACGACCAACTGCCAATCCTGAACCATTCAACGTGTGTACAAACTGTAATTTTCCATCATCATCCCTATATTGGATATGAGCCCTACGAGCCTGAAATGCTTCAGTATTAGAACAACTTGAAATTTCACGATACATATTTTGTGCAGGTAACCAAACCTCTAAATCATGTGTCATTGCTGCTGAGAATCCCATATCTCCCGTTGACAATGTTATCACATGATATGGTAACCCAAGTTTTTCCATAATTCTGCCTGCATCACTTGTCATTTTTTCTAGTTCTGCATATGAATCTTCTGGTTTAGTATATTTCACCATTTCAACTTTATTAAATTGATGCAATCTAATCAATCCACGTGTATCTCTTCCAGCGCTTCCTGCTTCAGATCTGAATGAGGGTGAGAGAGCTGTGAAATATACTGGTAATTTTTCTTCCGGAATAACTTCATCCCTGTAGTAATTAGTTAATGGTACTTCTGCTGTTGGAATTAACGTTAAATTTTCATTTGCGATTTGAAAAACGTCTTCCTTAAACTTCGGAAATTGACCAGTTCCGTACATTGACTCATCATTAACAATATATGGAGGAATAATCTCTGTATAACCATCAATTGCATGTTGATCAAGCATAAAATTGTATAAAGCACGTTCTAAACGAGCTCCCCATCCTTTATAGTATAGGAATCGACTGCCCGACACTTTAGCGCCACGTTCAAAATCTAAAATATCTAAATTTTCACCGATTTCCCAATGTGCTTTCGGCTCAAAATCAAAAGTTCTTGGTGTACCTACTTTTCTTAATTCAATGTTTGAATCTTCATCAGGACCTACTGGAATCGTTTTATTTGGCATATTTGGTAGTCGCGATGCCATATCTGTTACGTCTGCATCTAAAACCTTTAATTCTTCATCAAATGCTTTAATTTCATCTCCGACTTTTTTCATTTCTTCGATTTGAGCATCTGCATTTTCTTTATTTCGTTTTAATTGTGCAATAGCTTGCGATACATCGTTTCTTTTCTTTTTTAAAGTTTCGGTTTGAACAATAATATCCCTACGTTTACGATCCTTTTCAACCATTTCATCAATAATCTCTGGTTTTACCCCACGATTACCCAATTGTTCCTTAACTTCATCGACATTTTGACGAATCATTTTAATATCTAACATATTCTGTTCCTCCTTTTTTTGTATAAAAAAAGCCCACTCATCCACTAATTGGGACGAAAGGCTCATTTTCGCGGTACCACCCAAGTTCGACAAATAATCATTTGTCACACTCAAATAGATAACGGTCTCCCGTGTGGCATTACCCACCCACTTATTCACGCCGGATTTTCAGCTTCGTAATTTCCACCACCATTACGTCTCTTAAATGCCTACTTATAACGTTTTCCGTGTTTATTTATTACTTTAATAATAAGCGTTGTTTTATTAAATTGCAAGTTTAATTCTTACCCGCTTTATTAAGCAAATCGATATACTCTTCTAACGAAAGATGATGCTTAACTATATATTTCGCGTTACTTTTACCAACATAGCGGAAATGCCATGTTTCATAATCAATTTTAGTCGATTTTTCTTTATCTTTCGGGAATCTCAATATAAATCCATAATTTACCGCATGGTTGATTAACCATTTTTGACCCTTATCTGTTTCACTACTATTATCTAAATCATTATGTTTGGCATACCAATTTGATGACATCATATCGACTGCTAGTCCGGTGTGATGTTCGCTTGATCCTGGTTCTGCCACATACTCTTTTGTTAATTGTTTAGCCTGAGCAACTGACTTTCCCGAATTTTCATAGCTTTTAATTGAGTCTGCATAGACCTCTTTTTGGTAGCTAATTGATCGATAACCAGATACCAGTGACGCCTTATACCCGGCCTTATTTGCTGCTGATACAAAATCATTCAAAGCACTCTCAATTTTTGAATTTACAATAACATTTCCATCTATTTTCTGTTTAAAATCCAGTTCTTGCTTGAGTTTATGCTCTGAATTAACTAATATTAAATTCCAATCATTTGCCTTTACACCTTTAGGTAGCTCACTTTTTTGTGTGACTTTTACCGTTTTATGGCTAGGTGTCGTATTCGCTTTCTTACCGCATGCACCTATTAATAGTGCACACATCATTACTACCATCATCATCCATTTTCTTCTAGTCAAAATGTGCCTCATTTCTTTGATAAATCTACATCTTTTAATGGAATTAATTTTGTTTTATAGCGTATTTTATAATATGTGTACAAGATAACAAATAACGGAATGCTCATATAACTAACCGAGATTGCTTCCCAATCAAAATTTTTAAATGATTGAATATCTTGTCCAAGAATAACTAAAATACAAAGAACAAGCGCTAAAATAGGGCCCACTGGGAACCATTTTGCAGAGTACTTTAATTCTGACACTTCATGTCCTTGCGCTTTGAACGCTTTTCTAAATCTGTAATGTGAGATTGCAATTCCTAGCCAAGCGATGAATCCAGTTAACCCACTAGCACTCAGTAAAAAGACATACACTTTTGCTCCAAAAACACTTGCTAAAAATGTGAGTAATCCGATAAATGTTGTTCCCACTAGTGCTGCCATTGGAATACCACGACTATTCGTTTGTTTAAACTTTTTAGGAGCGTAACCCTGTTCCGCAAGTGAATGAAGCATTCGAGTTGATGCATACATTCCTGAATTTGCAGCTGAAAGTACAGATGTTAAGATAACTGCATTCATAACACTTGCTGCAGAGGCTAACCCAGCTCTTTGAAAGACCAATGTAAATGGACTAATTGAAATATCTGATGCGCTTGAGCCGAGTAAATCTGGACTTGTATACGGAATAATTGCTGCAATGATAAAAATAGCGAAAATATAGAATAGTAGAATCCGCCAAAACACTTGTTTAATTGCTTTTGGAATACTCTTTTCAGGCGTTTCTGATTCTCCCGCCGTAATACCGATTAATTCAGTTCCTTGGAAAGAGAAACCAGCGACGACGAATACACTTAGAATCATTGGAACACCACCAACAAATGGAGCTTTCTTCATTGTAAAGTTTTCAAGTCCCGTTGCATGGCCACCTAGAATACCAAATATAGTCAATACACCAACGATTAAGAAGACAATGACAGTCACCACTTTAATAATTGATAACCAATATTCTGTTTCACCAAATGATTTAACTGACAACGCATTAATTGAAAAAATAATAACTAACGAGATTGTACTAAAAATCCATCCTGGTACATCTGGCAACCAAAATTGCATAACCAAGGCAGCTGTACTAATATCAACAGCCAATGTAATTGCCCAGTTAAACCAGTAATTCCAACCCATTGCAAAACCCATCGCAGGATCAACAAATCGCGTTGAATAAACCGCAAACGACCCTGAAACTGGTAAATACGTTGCCATTTCACCTAAACTAGTCATTAAAAAGTAAACCATAATTCCAATGCCAATGTAAGCTAGTAACGCACCACCTGGCCCTGCCTTCGAAATTGCTGACCCACTCGCAACGAATAAGCCTGTTCCAATACTTCCACCCAAGGCAATCATTGATAAGTGTCTTGTTTTTAACTCTCGGTGCATACCTTCTTGTTCTGCCATATGAAATCCCCCCTATATATAGAGGAGCACTCGTGATTTTTAAAATTGAGAAAAGAAAAAGAGACCTTTTGTACAACACTATTACGCGTTATACAAAAAGACTCAGATTAATAGACTCAGTCAAATCGTTATAAGCGCCCCGTGATTACTATATAATCACGACAGTTTCTGACTTATTAAATCAGACCCCAGCAGTCACTAAATCTAAGTTAGCATCCACTTCGGCAGTTCACCCTTTCAGTTTAACTTCTTCAGCACTTAATTGCTTCATTAAACATACTTATGAAAACTGCATCCTCTTCTTTCGATAATTCTTACTATAATCAATTCACTGATATTTTGCAAGCTGTATCCTAATTTTCAGCTATATTAATTTCATCATGCAACTTTTCAATATCTGTTTCATTTTTTAAAAAAGCTTCATTTTCGATTGGAAAGTGTTGTTCAATCGAACTAAATGGCTGTAAACTCACAACCCCATTTTTTAAATGATAATCTAAAATATGTCCACCCATTTTATTTTCATCAGATAAAAAATGAATATGGAATCCCGCTGCACCAATTCCTTGAAATAACTCAGGTGTGAAATAGCCAATAGCTGTTCCATCAATATCTTCTTCTTCAAATTCCGATTGTTTGGCAGTTACCGCAGTTAATTCTGGATACGGTTTACTTTGTTTAGCAACAGATCGTGTACTCATTTTACTAAATGTTCCTTTAATAAGAACACTAAAAAATAAATTTTGGTAAGGATATAATTCAAGTAATTGCTCTTCTAAAACATTTCCTGCCACATTTTCAAATTGAATAGATGCGTCTGCTTGATTAAAATGGACTGTCGCAAATGGAACAAGAACGTCATCGCTAACTTGATTAATTTGACCTTTTGCAGTAATCTGGAAAGCCTTTCCGTCAATCACAATCATTTCGCCATCTAAATCACCAACAGTTCCAATTCCGTAATCACCATGTTTCAATAATTCTCCAACACTCAATGTGCCTTCGTACAAGCCTTCAATTAATGTTGCTAAGGTACCATGTTGATAAACCTTTTTTATATCTTGCATGTCGTTGACCTCTCTTGAAAATTATTTTAATATAATTGATCCATTAAAATTGATTGTCCTAATTCTTGATTATCTTTATAATCAACTGGTATATCAACAATAACAGGACCATTAGTTGCAAATGCTTCATCTAATGTTTTAGCTAAATCTTGTGCTTTTTCAACGCGTAAGCCTTTTGCACCAAAACTTTCCGCATATTTCACAAAATCCACTGCGCCAAAATTCACACCGGCAGATTGACCATATTTCATTTCTTCTTGGAATTTAACCATATCGTAGTGTCCATCATTCCAAATAATATGAACAATATTCAGATTCAAACGAACCGCTGTTTCCAAATCTTGGGCTGAAAACAAGAATCCACCATCTCCAGAAATTGAGACGATTTGTGTATTAGGTCGAACTAAGGCCGCTGAAATTGCCCAAGGTAACGCAACTCCTAATGTTTGCATCCCATTACTAAATAATAAATGACGTGGTTCATAACTTCTAAAATGTCGCGCGATCCAAATGTAGAAACTACCGACATCAACTGCTACCGTCATTTCATCTGAAACACGTTTTTGTAATTCTTGGATAATGCTTAATGGATGACTGGTTAATGTGTCACTTGTCACAACTGGCGCTTCATCCCTAGCCTGTAATTTTTCTTGTAAGCCATCTAAATACTCACGAGATTCAGATGCCATTTGATAGCCTTTCATATAGGGTAATAAAAATTCAAGTGTTTGCGCGATGTCGCCCACTAACTCTTTCTTTGGTTGGAAATTATGATCAATCTCTGAACGCATATCGTCAACAACAACAATATTAGCTGTTCCTTCTGCATTCCAGTTACGTGGTTCATATTCAATAGGATCATAGCCAATTGTAATAACTAAATCGCTCTTTTTAAGTAATTGATCCCCTGGTTGATTTCTGAATAAGCCCACACGACCAAAGAAATCACCGACTAATTCACGCGATATCACACCAGCGGCTTGAAATGTTTCCACAACAGGTAGATTCGTTGCTTCAACTAAATTACGAATAGCTTTTGTTACTTCTGGTGAAGATGCCCGCATTCCCACAAGTAAAACAGGTAATTTTGCTGCTTTAATTTCTTGTGCTAAAAGTGTACTTTCTACCGGGCTAGCGGGACCTAATTTAGGTGCCATTAAAGGCTGGATAACTTTTGTTTTCACTTCTGAATCTGTTACATCTTGGGGAATACTAACGAAACTTGCCCCTTGCTTTGCAGCCTCAGCTTCTTGGTAAGCATTAGCAATCACTTCTGAAATATTCTCAGGTTCTTGAACCTCTGCACTATATTTAGTGATTGGTTCAAATAATGCCGTGTTATTCATACTTTGATGCGTTAGTCTCGTTAAATCTGAACGTTTCACTTGACCAGAAATAGCAAGAACAGGATCACCTTCTGCCGTAGCCGTCACAACGCCTGTTGCCAAATTACTTGCACCAGGTCCGGAAGTCGTTAAAACAACCCCCGGTTTACCTGTAATACGACCAATCCCAGCAGCCATAAATGCTGCATTTTGTTCATGGCGCGTAATAATTAATTCTGGCGATTTAGAATTCGTCGGATGTTCCAATTTTTCAAAAACACGATCAATTTTTGCACCAGGAATACCAAATACATATTTCACATCATGATTTATTAAACTATCAACAATGGCATCTGCGCCGTAATATTTATTATCTGTCATTAGATTTCCTCCGAATTTGTTTTAGTAGTATCCATGATAGCATTTTCACAAATAAATGACTATGGTTTAAACTTACCAAATGTAAGCCTAAATAAAAAACCATTATTAACCCAGTTATGGTTAATAATGGTTTCGTTATTTATGATTTCCGGTTACATTTTCGACAATTTTTTGAATGATTAATTTACGTTGACCACTGATATCTTCTTCATTCCAATTAATTAAAGGAATTTCAGTTTCGTCAAACGTTGCTGCAATTAGTTGATAAACCGTTTGTGACTCTAAATAATTAGCCCAACGTTTATCCGCTTCAGCAAAAACACTATTAACGACGACGGTTGCTTTTTCTGTATCTTGTTTAAATTCACGAAATACACGATCAAAGAAACCGAAGTTTGGATAGGTTTCAATCTTTCCTTCCGAAGCCTCCACAATTTCTAATAAATTGATATCCTTAGCATCCCTTGCTAACGTAAAACCGCCATTATTACCTGAAACAGATTTCACAAGTCCCGCAACGACTAACTTACGCATAATTTTACGAAGATAAGTTTGTGAACCACCAAGACGAGCGTTGATTACTTGCGATGAAATTGGCACACCCTTATCCTGCGTTGCCAATAAAGAAATAATACACGCTGCTTGTTCAAATCCTTTTGTTAATTGCATAGTCAGCTACCCCCGGTTGATTAATTTTCAAATAGTTCTATATATACGAATAAAGGATAACATATGTCGTTGACAATTGGTATTGATTATTTTAAATCAACCGCATAAACAATTTCATTAATTAGAGCAGCAGGTTGAAAAAGGGATGAAACCGCTCTTTTTTCAACAAATTTAAAATTGGATTTTTTTAACACTTTGATAGATGCTTTATTTTCAATAGTTGTCACGCCAATTACACGTTCTAAATCTAACGCCTGAGCCATTGTTAAAAGTCCTTGAACTGCTTCAGTCATTATCCCTTGATTCTTAAAAATAGGATTTAGTGCATAGCCAACCTCTTTAACTACCAAACTAGGTTCTTGATTCTCATCAACTACTTCATATAAACCGATATTACCGACTACTTTTTGATTTCCTTTACACTCAATCGCAAATATACTTTGTTTTTGTAGCGTCGCAACGAACAAACTAGCTTCAGCCAATGAATTCACGGGTAAAAAGCCAGCCATTTGACCAACCGTTTCATCACAAGCATATTCATATATGTCATTTATGTCTGATGAGCATAACGGACGTACCACAAGCCGTTTCGTTTCATATTGATTCATTTTTTAGCCCTCAATTTTAAATTTATTCAGAATTTTTAGATATATAACGCGTGCAATGGCTATCCAAGTGACTGTTAAAAGAACAGCGCCTACCGTATCCGTCGGAAAGTGAGCTTGTAGATATACTCTTGAAATCATAATCATCATGATCCATATCGCTAATAAGCAGTTAATCAAAAATTGTTTACTATACTTAAATTCTACCAGCATAATACTCATTATCGTTAGACAAAATAATGCCACCCCGAACGTATGTCCACTGGGGAAACTGAATCCAGTAATTGATCCATGCCCCACTGGTCGAGGTCTCTGGACGCTACTTTTAATGAGCTTAATTAACAGTGCTCCAGTCATTATGGTCATCCCTGTCCAAATAGCGAGTACACCTCGTCGTAATTTATATAAAATAATCATCAAAATGACTGAATACAACCCTATCATCATCGGACTACTTAGCCAACTGATTATCTGCATCACTTGGTCTAGTTGCGCTGTAGGATGAAACCTAACAACTGCAATGATATTATTATCTATACCATGAATAAAATTATTTTTTGTTACTATTAATAACGTCAATATTGCGAATAGTCCACTGCCTATTATGACTACTCCATAAAGTTTATTCTTATTAATCATTACTCTAACCTCTTAATTACAGTCTATTTTATCCACATAATTTATCATATTTTTTAATTTGTTTAAAGTTAGTTACCAAAATCTTTAAGAATTCATACAGAAATCAAGCAAATGCTCAATTTTATGTAAGTTTATGGTAAAATAGGATATCTTTATAAATTTAGAAAAGAGTTGAAAATAAATAATGAATACGCTACTACTTATGCTTGCCGCTGGTCTTGTGGCAGGTGCTCTAGGATCTATCTTAGGATTAGGTGGCGGCATCATTGTCACCCCGGTCTTAACTTTAATGATGGGATTAGATATTAAATACGCTATTGGTGCTAGTATCATTGCCGTTATCGCAACGAGTTCTGGTGCTACAATTGCATTTCTAAAAGATGACGTTTTAAATTTGAGGGTCGCCATGTTTTTAGAAATCGCAACGACAATTGGTGCGATTTGTGGAGCACTCTTAACAGGAGTCTTTAATACATCCTTTCTCTTCATTTTATTCGGTGCTTTTTTGCTACTTTCTGTCTACAACATGCTTAAAAAAATTTTTGTAGGTGAAGAAGTTTTAAAATCAGCTGAACCTGATTATTTATCTACCAAATTTAAACTGAATAGTTCGTACTATGATAAACAACTAAAAAAACAAGTTGATTATCAAGTCGAAAATGTTCCAGGTGGGATGGCGATTATGCTTGGTGCTGGAGTTGCTAGTGGACTACTAGGAATCGGATCTGGTATTTTCAAAGTTATGGCAATGGATACTGCAATGAAAATGCCGTTGAAACCATCAAGTTCAACAAGTAACTTAATGATGGGTGTCACCGCTGCCGCAAGTGCGACCGTCTACTTTTTCAATGGTTCAATTAGACCTGATATTGCGGTTCCATTAGCGCTAGGAATTTTAGTTGGTTCATCAATTGGTTCGCGTGCAATGCAATACCTACCCGCAAAAATAATTCGCCTCATTTTTGTACCTGTACTATTGTATGTCAGCATTCAGATGATTCTAAAAGGATTCGGGGTATCTATCTAATGATGAATGAAAAAAATAACACATCAGCCGAAATGGCAAAAATTGAATTAATGATTGGTCAAATACTAAGAATTGGCGTTTTCATTTCTGCGATAATTATGATTATTGGTCTTATCCTATCCTTAGTTACAGGTTCAACAGGCTATCAAGGTAATACATTTCCAACTTCATTTTCTGCTATCATTTCTGGAATTGTCGCACTTAAACCTTACGCAATTATGATGCTTGGGCTATTTTGCTTAATACTAACACCAATTCTTCGTGTCGTTATTTCAATTTATGCTTTCTACAAAGAAAAAGATTATCTGTACGTTAAAATTACCGTCATCGTTTTAGTCATTTTAATTGCTGGCTTTTTTATTGGCGAACATTAATTAATAAAGGGGAACATTTCAATGTCAAGTCGTCGAGAAAACTATCATAAAGAACAACTACTACACCAAGAAACAACTAATCACCTGCCTTTACCAAAACGCGAAAGAAAAAATAAAAAGCAAAACAAGAAACGTCGTCGCTTAATTTGGTTAATCATTATAATAATCGCTGCTATCTGCGGTGGCGTTTATGCCTACCATAAATACTCAAACGCTAAAAATGCAGCTGATAAAATCTATACTTCTACTAAAATTGCTAAAACTAGAAATGTCGCAGCGGTTTTGGAAAAGGACCATCCTATTTCGATTTTACTTTTAGGTTCTGATGATGGTGCCTTGGGTCGTGCTAAAACTGGTGGCCGAACGGATACTTTAATCGTTGCCACACTTAACCCTAAAACAGAATCAATGACCTTAATCAGTTTACCGCGTGATACTGAAGTTGCGGTTTCAGACCATGAATCAGATTTTCCAAGTAAGATAAACGCTGCCTATGCTTATGGTGGTGCTGCAACTGCCGTTAAAACTGTTGAAAAATATTTCAATGTACCCATTGATTTCTACGCAACAATCAACATGGGCGGTTTAGAATCACTAGTTGATGCTGTTGACGGTGTTGACGTTAATCCACCACTATCTTTTTCTTATAATGGTGCCAGCTTCAAAAAAGGCGTTAAAACTCATGTCAACGGTAAACAAGCCCTTTCGTATGCCCGCATGAGATATGATGATCCTCTTGGCGATTACGGTCGACAAAAACGCCAACGTCAGATTATTATGGCAGTGGCTTTAAAAAGTACACAACTTCAAAATTTATTAGACGATAAATTTTTAAATACAATGTCATCTCAAATGAAAACTGATTTAACATTCAATGATCTTACCGTCTTAGGTACCAATTATCGTAAGGCAACACATCATTCACATTCAGATTATCTACAAGGTACAGGAACAATGGTCAATGGAGAAGCTTTTGAAATTGCCAGCGAAACTGAAAAACAACGTATCACTGATAAATTACGTTCCACACTTGGCTTGGTTCCAGCTAAAACTGGAAATACTTTAACAGCCGATACAAAAATTAATACAACTCGTGAATAGTTAAAAGTAGGCCGTCAATCGGGGATTGACGGCCTACTTTTTTGCATAAAAAAACAACTCACCTAAATGGCAAGTTGTTTAGATTTTAAATTAGTCTTTGTTTACGTTTACTGCTTGTGGTCCACGGTCACTATCTTCAACGTCAAAAGTTACTTTTTGACCTTCGTCTAATGTTTTAAAACCGTCACCTTGAATAGCTGAGAAATGTACGAATACATCACTACCATCTTCGCGAGTAATGAAACCAAAACCTTTATCTGCGTTAAACCATTTTACTGTACCTTGTTCCATGAATAAAATCCTCCTTGTGTCTATGTGACACGTTTTATTTATGACTCTCAAATCGTCCCAGTTGATATCGTTTCCGAAGACACTCATCAACTTCATTTGATTTGAAAAGCCACCTAAATTATATCACGTCTAATTGTAAAAACAAATTCTAAAATAGCGCTTTTATTTAGTTGTTTTCATCTTCAAGTGGTAACGCTAAATCATCATTTTCTTCCAGATTATATGGCTGGTATTTACCCATTAAATATCCTTGAATCATTTGAATAACTTCATAACGATCACTACCTGATAAAATTTTATCGCGGTATAAAAGTGTTGCCGTCCGTGCGAATAAATCTTCAAGATCAATCAATTCATCGTTAGTTTGACCAACTAAAAAATCAATTGAAACATGAAAGAATTCGGCCAACTTTCTGACTTCAAGATATGAGGGTGTATTAATACCACGCTCCCAACTACCAATCTGCGGGCCAGAATTCAAGTTATGATTCGATTTTTGAGACTGATTTAATCCAACAGCTAATTGAGTTAGCGTTAATCCACTACCTCTGCGCAATGCTTTTAATCTTTCCGGAAACATCAACAACACCTCCTTTAGATAAGCATACCTCTTTTTTAAAAAAAGGGTAGGTTTTTAACCAAATAAACCGCCAATATAATAAGTTACAGCCATTGTTACTAATCCAACAAAAACATTTCTTACCATGGCATGTCTAATATTATTACGCCCTAATATCCCGCTTACTGCCCCTGTTAAAAGTAAAGCTAAAGCAACGCCAATAACCGTCAGTGGAATCATAAACTCAGTTGGGAGTATCGCTATTAATAATAATGGAACTAGCGAGCCAACTACAAAGGATGTCATTGAGGACATCGCTGCGTGCCACGGATTTAAGTACTCACCGACATCAATATTGTTAACTTCTTTACAGTAATTTTCTAGTTCATTTTGAGACATTAGTTCATTGACCACATCCGTTGCGACCATCCGCGAGAATCCCTTTGCTTGGTAGATATTAATTAATCGTTCAATTTCAAATTCACGATTTTCTTTTAACTTTTTTGCAGCTGAATGGATAATCGATTTTTGTGTATCCCTTTGTGCAGAAACTGAGACGTATTCACCACCAGCCATTGAGAACGCTCCCGCAAACATACCAGCAAGTCCAGCTAAGACAAGATAGTACTTACCTTGACTAGCACCGGCCATCCCCAGAATAACGCCTGCAACTGAGATGATGCCATCATTAGCACCTAATACCCCTGCTCTTAAAATATTTAATTTCGTTGATAAAGCCATTCCTACTTTTAATGCACGACTATTCATCAAATGATTCACTCCATTTCCAATCATTTAAGTATAAGCTAATTGGGAACGATTATCAGTCGGGTTTATTAATTTCGTTAAGGAACATGATTGCCTTATCTTAAATGGGACACAATCTTACCATAGATAAAGACTGACTACTAGAAATCGAAAGGACCTGCATTTCAACCCATTATAGGATATACTTAAAGCAATTGTTCGAAAGAGGTGAATCAAATGTCTGACTCAAAAAAATACCCAATTAGTCCCTATTTTGAAATTAAAAATAATCATCCTTGGTACCTTGATGCCGAAATTGATGACTTATCACTTTATAATCAAAACTTTAAGGTTGTCTTACAAACAATAACTAAAAATGAAAATATTAATAAAGGGTGGCGCGATGAGGATTTAGAATCTAACATTCAGTTACTCCTTCTTATTGATTACGAAGAACTTGAAGTTTGGAAATATCCCGTCGATTTGTCATTTGATAAATTATCTTTAAAGGAAGATGTTGTATCATTCAATGAAAATAGTCGTATTGCACTTTATTTTGAAGATGATCAAGCTGTGATGCGAAAACTCGGCTACCTACCAAAAGAGGATACATTACAGGTCCATAATATTATGGCAGGCCTACCACATTATAAAATTGCCACTTATTTGACAGGCGGTCCTTATAAGAAATTAACGTTCGAAGACGACGAACTTCAAATTGATAATGGTTTTGAAGAATTTCGTTTAAATATTTTAATCTACTAAAAAAACATTCTCAATGAGAATGTTTTTTTGATTACTTATTTTTACTTTTTTTATTAAAAATTGATTTAACTGATCGTTTTAAAACATCGCCCATTCCAAGTGATTGAACCATATGAGCTGGATCAACATAGTTACGCATTGCACGTAACACCATTTTTGGTTTTTTAGACGCAAAAGTAAATGTCCCATTCTTCTTCGTTTTAATTGCATATCTCGGAATCCATCGTCCTTTAAACATCACAGACGCGATAACTTGATCAACTTCATCCCATGGAATTTGGATAAACTTGCGTGCATCACGGTCATTATAAAATTCAAACCCTTTATCGCCAATCATGATTTTACCATAATCAGTTAAACCTGTGAAAGCAGTTGCATCGATTGTTAAGTCTACCTTTGTATTAATTGACTGGACCATAGTATTTCGACTCCAATGTTTTTTGACGTTATCTTATTATACCTTAATTAATTGCATTGAACCATATAAAAAAACCCAGGAAAATTCCTGAGTTTTTTTGAAATTTTATAAAATTCCAAGTACGTGTCCACCGATACCAACTATGAATAAACCTAGAATGATAAGAATTGGTGAAACTTTTTTCTTAAGTAACCACATACAGAAGAATGTTAATAATAATGCTGCTAAACCTGGAATTAATTGATCCAAGTTATTTTGTAATGTTGTTACTTTATTTGGTGAAAGAGCTAAACCGTCGCTAGCTTGTTGCATAGCTGTTTGCATGCCTTTTCCACCTTGGAGTTTATCAAAATCAATATAAGCACCTTTATCCAACTTAACTGTTGAAATAACTGGCGTAAATTTGATTGAAACCCAACGTTCTACTAATGCGGCTAAAACGAACATTCCCAGTACCGAAGCACCTTTAGTAACATCTTGTAATAAGCCACCTGACATATCTTCAGAAATCTTAGAACCAGCTCTATAACCGAATTCTTGTGTATACCACATGAATCCCATACGGATGATATTCCAAGCTACGAAGAAAATGATTGGTCCCATAATGTTACCACCCATAGCCAATGAAGCACCTAAAGCACCTAACATTGGACGAACAGTAAACCAGAATACGGGATCACCGACACCAGCCAAAGGACCCATCATACCAACTTTAACACCTTGAATTGCAACATCATCAATAGGGGCACCATTAGCACGTTCTTCTTCAAGTGCTAATGTAACACCAAGGATTGGTGAAGCAAGATAAGGATGAGTGTTAAAGAATTCCATGTGTCGTTTCATTGCTGACGTACGTTCTTCTTTAGTTTTGTATAATTTTTTAATTGCTGGAATCATTGAGAATGTCCAACCACCATTTTGCATACGTTCGTAGTTCCATGAACCTTGAATAAACGTTGAACGCCATGCTACAGCCAATCGATCTTTTTTAGTTAATTCAATTTTATCTGCCATAATATATTCCTCCTTCTTCCAGTTTAATAATCGTTTAGAATTTCGCCAAGTGGATCACCGGTATTATTGCCACCGCCACCATTTGATGAACCACCCATTTTTGAAAGGTTCAAGTAAATAAGAGCAAGAGCAACACCGATAGCACCAATAGCGATCAATGTTAATTGAGTAATAGCTGCGACTACGAAACCAAGAATAAAGAATGGCCATACTTCTTTTGTAGCCATCATGTTAATAACAAGTGCATAACCAACGGCAACAACCATACCACCACCAATAGCCATACCATCTGTTAACCATGCGGGCATTGATTCAAGGAAACCTTTAACTGTTTCAGCTGGAATAAAGAGCAATGCTCCGGCTGGAATAGCAATACGGATACCTTGCATACCAATAGCAAGAACATGCCATATTTCTAGCTTACGGATATTACCTTGTTCTGCTGCTGCATCCATTGCATGAACAATAGGAACAGCAAGTGTACGAACAACCATTGTTAAGAATAATCCGGCAACGGCAAGGGGAACGGCGATAGCGATAGCTGATCCAACACCTTTAATCCCTTGTCCACCTAATACTAAAATAATTGCTGATGCAACTGAAGCAAGTGCAGCATCGGGTGCAATAGCTGCCCCGACATTAGCCCAACCAAGTGCGATCATTTGAAGTGTACCACCTAAAACAATTCCGGCGGTTAAATTACCGGTTACTAACCCGATTAATGTACATGCCACTAGTGGTTGATGGAATTGGAATTCATCTAAAATTCCACCCATACCAGCTAGAAAGGCAATAATTACTACTAAAATCATTGATATAGCTGACATAATAAGCCTCCTAAATTAATTTTCTTTTATTGTGTTGTTTAAGCTTTTGCTAATTCACCTTTAGCTTTTTTGAGAATGTTAGCCATATTCTCTTTTGAATCGTTAGGTACTTTACGGACATCAAATTTAACGCCCTTATCTTCTAGTTTTTCAAAAGTATCAACATCGTCTTGTCCCATTGATAATACGTTGTTAACAACTACTTTACCAACTGAATGAGCCATTGAACCAAGGTTAACTTCGTCAAATTTCATTCCGCCTTCAATTGCTGTTAACACATCTTGTGGACTTTCAAAAAGAAGTAATGCTTTCATTCCACCAAAACGAGGGTCTTTTGAAACTTCAATCATCTTAGCAATTGGCACAACATGTGCAATAATACCAGGTGGTGAAGCTTGTTCAATTAAGTTTTTACGAAGTGTATCCTTAGCAACATTATCAGAAACAACGATAATACGGTCAGGCTTAACTGATTTAGACCATGCTGTAGCAACTTGTCCATGCAATAAACGTGAATCAATACGTGTTAAAACGTATTTAATTTTACCATCACCGATTACAGTTCCTTCAGGAATTGAACCAGTAGGTTTGTTTGTTGCAACAACAGCTGCTTCTTTTGGTGCTAAATCTTCTGGCTTAATCTTAACGCCACCTTTTGCTTCGCTTAGAATACTTGCAGCAATTTCTTGTGCAGAATCCATTGACAAGCGTGCTGCGTAGGCTTCAATTAACATTGGTAAGTTTAAACCTGTAACAATTGCCCATTTATCTTTATGAGCGTCAAGCAAACCGTTTGCTTGATTAAATGGTGATCCACCCCATAAATCAACTAAGAATAAGACTTCTTCAGGATCATCAAAAGTAGCAATTGCTGCTTCAAGATGAGCTTTTAAATCGTCTGGTCCTTCGTTTGGCATGAAAGTTACAGCTTGAACATTTTCTTGTTCACCAAAAATCATTGAACCGGATTGCATGATGCCTTCGGAAAATTTACCGTGACTTGCAATTACAATTCCAACCATTTTAAAACCTCCTAAATTTTTATCAGATTACTGTAAGAACTCCGGAAAAACGCTTACATTTATAATATAAAAACACGCAAAAATTATTTCAAAAACAACTTAAGCATTTTGCTTTTGTTCCTAGGTAATCTGATTTAATTTTAAAATGTTACGAAACACTTAAAAATAATATCGTTTCCATAACGTCTATGTTGTTAAGTATAGCACAACGATTACGAATTACTATTAAAAATATTAATTTGTATTCGCTTACAATTATACCATTTAATCGTATAGATATTAGTTATCAACCTATATGATGGGTTTTTTTACGTTTCCATAGCTTGTTTCATTCAACAAAATCTTATCTATACCAATTTATAAAAAAAGTTTTGTTATATACAATGCTATTTTATTTTTTTAACACAAAGTGGTATTGAAATTGCTTAAAATATTTTCTTATTCTTTTCATTGATTAAAAAAAGACCTCATTGAAATGAGATCTTCGAATTATTAAACTTCAACAACTTGATTAATAGACAGCAAATACAGATATTTATGCGCAACTTTCAACCCAGTCATATTCTCTAGTGCTTCGCCATATAAGTTCAATTGGCCACGATAACGTGCTGTCAATTTTTCTATTTCTTCTATTGTATTGTCTTTAGAAACTTTATCAGTCTTATAATCAAATACCACCAACGTATTATCTTTTACAAAATAACCATCGATAATTCCATGGATCAAAACTTTTTCCTTATTTGACTCAACCTTTTGAAATAGCTCATTGGCAGGTAGTAACATTGAGAATGGCGCTTCACGTTGTACATCGTTACCTATAGTTAGAATTTCTTTGCCTAAATCCGTTTGAAAGAAATTGGCAATGTGTTGTCCATTAATTAACGTAGCAACTTCTTTAGTGACTACTTTTGCCGTCACTAATTGCTCAATTTTAGCTTGGATTATCGCTAAAGTTATCTCACTAGTTAAATCTAATTCTTGTAAAATGAGATGAGTTGCACTCCCAATATCACTTCCCATTGGTGCTGCAACTCCCTGCATAAATTTCGGTACAGCAAGTTCACTCGTAACGTATCGGTTGCCTTGTCCTTCAATACTCAACTGATTCATTTCGCGATTAGCTGGATCATCGAATAGACGTTTTACTTCCGATACAGCTTGGTAAGCAGTTGTTTTAGTTAAATTATCGAATGGATACTGAAAATTTAAGACTTGATCAATTTGATTAACATCAATATCCTCAAACGTCTCAGGCATCTCACCCGTGATTGTTTCTAACCAATCCGTCTGAGAAACTTCTTCACTCACTTTACTCATCTGGTTCAGGTCGGTTTTTTGATAAAATTTAACGCTAAATTGCGTTTCATCATCACTTAATAGTAGTGATGATGTTGCTGGATCCAATAATAGTGACATATCAAAAGTAGGATGACGAACTAGCGCCATACCAATCCAATCCATGAAATTTTTAATACCACTTCGAGCTGTTGCATTTAAAACTAATTGTTGGCTTTGAAATGCCTTTTGCCAATGATTAATTGCCGTTTTTTTATTTGTGTAAGCCCCCACAATAAATAATCGTTGTTCCGCACGCGTTAAGGCTACGTACAGTAATCGCATTTCTTCCGCTTCTGATTTTGCAATAGCAGCTGATTTTACAATTGTTTTTTGTAGCGTATCTTCCATCGTCCGATTTTCAGGATTTAAATAGGTTATTCCTAATCCAGCCTGATCATCAATTAAATAAGGTTTTCGCATCGCCATTTGATTAAACTGGTGTGTCGCGTCAACCAAGAAGACCATTGGAAATTCAAGTCCCTTACTACCATGAATTGTCATGACTGACACTGCATTTGCGACATTTTGTACAGGTGCTTCTGCTAAATCCTTATCGCGTTCCTGCATTTTTTCAATGAAGCGCACAAACTGGAATAAACCTTTAAAACTACTATTTTCGTAAGCGTGAGCTCGGTTATACAACGCATGTAAATTGGCTTGGCGCTGACTTCCAGCTGGCATCCCCCCGACATAATCAAGAAATCCAGTATCCTGATAAATCTGCCAAATTAAGGTCGCAATTTGATTTTCATGCGCGATTTCACGAAAGCCCGAAAGTTGTGTTAAGAAACGTTCAATTTTATTATACAGTGTTTTTGCGAAGCTACCTGCTTTAAACGTATCAAAATTTTGATAAAAAGTTAACACCGCTTGATAGTAATCATCTGTTCGGTTGCCAATCCGTAAATAGGCCAGTTGATTTTCATCTAATCCAACAATTGGCGACCGTAGGACACTTACCAATGGAATATCTTGATAGGGATTATCAATAATTCGTAATAATGACATCATAATTCTGATTTCAGTTGTTTGGAAATAGCTCTCCGCATCATTCACAACGACTGGAATACCCATTTTTTTAAATTGGTCAATAATCACCAAATTATTTTTACGAGTTGGGACTAGTAATGCAATATCTCGGTATTCAACGGGACGTTTTTCTGATTTATCACGGTCAAAAATCTCTGTTTCATCTACGATTAACGCTTGAATCCGTTGACCAATTAAAGCAATTTGGCCTTCCGATTTACCATCAATTTCAAACTGATCATTCGTTGCTTCACTATCATCATCCGGTCTTTCTGCAGATTCAGGTTCATCAGATTCGTAAATCAGCACTTCTGCTTTTTGCTCAATATCTGGGTAGTAGTTTGCCCCAAAAACCAATTTAGCATCATTATCATAAGCCATTTGTCCAACGGTTTCATCCATAATCTGGGTAAAAATTAAGTTAGTCACATCTGTTACATTCTTCACAGAACGAAAATTTTCAGCTAAGATAATTCGATTTCCATTACTGTCAGTTTCTTTATAAGCTTGGTATTTACTTAAAAACAAACTAGGATCAGCCAGCCTAAAACCATATATTGACTGCTTTACATCCCCCACCATAAACATATTACCGGGATTAGTCGTGGTTACCCTTGTCAAAATAGCTTCTTGTAGTTGATTAGTATCCTGATACTCATCTACCAGAACTTCTTCATATTTTCCTTGTAGAGCAGCTTGTGTTTGCTCGGAAGATTCAGAATCACTCGCTAAAATGTCCAGTGCTAAATGCTCCAAATCATTAAAATCAAGTATATGTCTTTGACGTTTCTCTTTGGTGAAGGCATCACTAAATAAGCCAATCACACTGACTAATTTTTCAACTAATTTCTTAGATTCTGTCATGATATGCAGTGTTTCTGTTTCATTTAAAACAAAAAATTGTTCTGATAAGTTAGCTAAACGTTTTTTTATTCCAGCTTTTAATTCTTTAATTTGATCCTTAGCAACAGCTTGGTCATCTTCTAAATTTTTAGCTGGCACACTAGGCGCACGTTTCAATTCGTACCCACGAATATTATCGCGAATTTGATTCCAAGAACCATCGTTTTCAACAGATTGGACAACAGCTAACAACATCTGACTTTCTTCTTCAGTCACTGCTTGATGTTTCTCTAACCCAAATTGAATTGATAGTTCTAGAGCCGTTTTTAAATCGGCCTGGATTTGCGTTAAATTTGCTTGAACTAATGGCTTAATACTCTTTTGGTAAAACGAACTACTGATTAAATTATCGCCAACATCATAAGTTGCTGCCAAACTAGCCAACCAACCGGTAGGATCTGGTTTCGAACTCGCAAATGTAAATAGGCTAAAAACCAACTCAGATAAACCATCATCATTTCGATCATTTGAAAAATTTTGTGTTAATCTCTCAAAGTCGACATCGTCTTTGGCATACAACATTTCCCGGACGTCTTCCCAGACACTCTCTCTTAATAAAGCCGCCTCAGTCATATCTGTTAACATTCTAAAAACGGGATCCAAATCAATCACATAATAGTAGCGTTTAATTAATTGGAGACAAAATGCATCAAATGTACTAATATTTGCAACTGGCAAGCGCATTAATTGATCCATTAAATGTTGTTTTTGTTCATGATTGTCTGCTTCATTGATTGCCTTTTGAAGTGCCACCTGAATCCGTTGACGCATTTCTTTAGCTGCAGCGTCTGTAAACGTAACAACTAATAAGTCATCAATAGCTGTTCCCGTTAATATTTTTTGAATGACGCGTTCAACTAAAACTCGTGTTTTACCGGAACCGGCAGAGGCTGATACAAGAATATTAGTCCCACTTTCATCGATAGCACGTTGTTGATTTGGTGTAAATGTAAACTTACTCATTACTGTCGGCCTCCCCGTCTATAATCCGTTTTTCAATTTCTTCCCAGCTTAATTTACTTATTTCATGGTAATTATTTTCGGGTAACATCGCATCAAATTGGAATATTGATTTATATGGTGAATATTGTAGGGCTGTTTTTTTAGCGTTCCATCTAGCCGGACTTAAATCGATTATCCCTTCGAAAATATCTGTTGCCGCATCAATAATTAATTGTTTATTGTGTACCAACAAGAAATCTAAATCTGATTGTGAAATCAATTTTTTTGAACGAGCTGATGGTGATGTGAACCCTTTTTTCGTTTTTCTAAATGGATAGATTAATGAAAACCCTGTTGATTCGTCTTCAAAATCAGTATCTAAATGGCTCAGTAACTGCTCATCTTCCAATAATAGCCCATCCATTTGGTTTGCTTTCAACAACGTATTATCCAATCCTTTTTTCTGTACATCTTCAATTTTCAGCTTAGGATTTTGTAAGTGCATGTAAACTGCACCAGCTGCCGAAGTTTTCAGTCCAGTATTTGGTGCAATTACCTCTGCATTCTCAATCAATGCTTGCAAGTAAGTTAACATTTGCATTGATAATCCATAGAAAGCATCACTAAAATCAAACTTTCGAATCCCTGATTTGTAATCGACGATTCCAAGATATTGTTTTGAATCAACCTTCATATAATCAATTCGATCAATTTTACCGCGGACTTTAACTGAATGGCCGCCAGGTAACTTATAAGCTAGGGCTTTCAAACCTGACTCAGCACCGACATGACCAAATAAAACTTCTGTTTTCAGTGGCTTCATCTTTGTTTGTTGCCCTTGTTGCCACATGGCATGCGTCACTTGTTTTAATAGAAGACTTAATTGTTTAGCAATATAGCCCATTCGACTTGAACTACCAAGAATTTGGAACTGAGGTAACTCGCGCATATCTTTTAAAATTACATTCAAATATTCATCTAGTTGTTCTTTGGGTACATTGGCATAGACTTGGTTTGATTCAGTCACAACTTTCATCAACTCATCCAACCCCATATGGAAAAACTCACCAGTACTTGCAGGAGACAGCTCGAAAATGTCTCGTTCTTTCAATTTCAACCCATATTGTAAAAAATATTCAAATGGATTACGATAGAAAGTTTCTAGTTTTGAAATTGAAGTATTCATTTGTGTTCCATATAAATCAGTTATAATTTCCGGCGTCAACTTAACCGGTATATTTTTATACGCTAAGCTTCCTAATAATTGTTTCGTTAATGGTCCCATTTCTGGGTCAGCCGACAGTTGACGTAACACATACAACCAAGCACTAGGCATGGATACTGCAGTTGTTTTGGCAAGTCGACTAGCTACAACCAATGATGATAATGTACTACGTTTTGTTCCGATAAAATCAAGGACTGATTGTTCTGTTAATTCAGGATTAGCAGCTAAATGTTGAACTGATAAATTGAAGTGTTCTTTAATCATCATTAAATAAGGCGATGGATTTAAATTCTTTTCGCCATCGTTGCCACTTGGATATGAAAAAATCAATTGTTCGCGTGGTCCTAAAAATCCGAGATAATTCAAAAAGGGTTCAGCGGCCATTTGACTAATAGCCGAATCGGCTAAGTATTGATCATCAGTTAATAGATTAGCCATTTTCGCCCGATCATCATCTGTTAATAATTGTGTCTGACTAACTTGTTCTGGCATCACCATATCAGTTGATCCAATCATAAAGGTAATCTTTCGGTTGTTCATTTGAACCATCCCTGATTCAGAAATAACGACCTGATCTAATGTTGATGGCACTTGTGAGTAACTTGCCCCTTCAAATCCCGCTTGAATCAAGGCCATGAAGTCAGCGGTATTGAACATTTTAGTTCCCAATGTTTCAACATATTCATCTAACATCCCAACAAATGTTTGCCAAGTTTGTTCTGGTTCTTCTGATTGTGAGATGTTTCCAGCAGCTAAATAGCGGTCTCGCCAACTTAACAAGCGTTGTGTCACACCTTGTTCAACAAGAAACTGATAAATTAGCTTTGCCCCCTCTTCACCGGTTGTCGCCTGATCTAGTTGATTGAAGAATCCTGGTAAAACGTCTTTAACAAAATGTCTAATTTGATTAATTTGTACTGTGATACTTTGGTCCTTATCCGTCTGTTGCTCATCTGCATCCGTAAAATCAAACCGGTAGAACGTCCAATCATCTTCACGTAGCCACTGAGAACCAGAAAAACCGTATTTTAAAACCATATTTTCTGTTAAATCAACAGCACTACGGTACTGTTCAATTGGCATAGCATGATTTTCTATTTGTGGTATTAATAATTCAGTTTTTAATAAGCGCATCATTGCGCCATATTGATAATGCTTTTCTTTCACCTCAAATAACGCTGCCAGTAACTCGACTAAGGGATGGTCAGCCATTGCGTGTTGTAAATCGTTAAAATAAGGTATTTTAAATTCTTTAAAAACCGGTGGAATAACCGTTTCGTAGCTATCTAAATGCCGCGTTAAAATCATAAAATCTCGATAACGATACTCCTTAGTTGCAACTAACTGGCGAATTTTTGTCGCCACTTGTCGAATTTCAATATACCGACTATCGGCTTCAAAAAGTTGAATAGAATCTGAATTTTCTAACCTTTCTGATTTTGTTTTAACTAACCGTCTAGAGTCAATCCAAAAATCTTCCAGACGAGATAAGTCGGGATTCTGGTTAACTTTGGTTTCAGCATAACTATCCGTTAGCACTGGAATCTGAGCTTGATGTGCTTTTTCAATCAAATTAACATACATCCGGCTTGATTTATAAAATAAGTCAGATTTTTCAGCAACTTCATGTGCATTGCCTTTATCTAAGACTAAGCCAATTGTAATCTGTTTCGCACCCTTAATCAGTGCGTTCACGAGCTCCTGCTCTTGTGCTGTAAATTGAGAAAAATGGTCAATATAAAAATAACTCGTCTTCAAAACGTCATCTGTTAAATAACGACTCAACTCTGCTAATAAATCATTATTTTCAATATATCGGTCAGCCATCGCAGCATCAAATGCGCGATAGATAATTTGTAAATCATCTAATTTAGCACCTAAGTCCCCAGTCGTTGGGAAAGATTCAGCAATCCGAGTTAAATCATCAACTGTCACACAACCAACTTTTAATTCTTTCAGTTGGCTGACTAGTTGTGAAATAAACCCAGTTTGGGTCCTTTCACCACGAAATATTGTTAATTCATCTTCATGTTCCGAAATTAATTGATAAACTAACATATTTAATCCAGACTGAGATAAACGAGGAATCTGATAATAGGGTGTATTCTTCAAAAAGAACCAAGCTAATCGAGTAAACGAAAAGACTTGGACGTTCGATTGTGCAAAAATATTTTGTTCGACAAGTTTGTCTTTACCTAATGCTTCAAGGATACTAACTTCTGCTTCGAACTTAATATGATTGGGAACAAGATAAAAAAAAGATGCCGTTGAATCAGTCGTTTGCGCTGCTTTTAATTGTGCAACAAGGCTTGCTTGATGGTCTTTACTAGCTTTTCCTAGGACAAATTTTAAACTCATTTTAACTCCCCTTTTCATACCGCTAACTCGTTATCATTACCTAATAATATACCATATTTAGCTGTTATATTTTTTTAAGAACACATAAAAACCGCTGGACAAATCACAAAGGTGATTTAACCAGCGGTTCATTTTAATTTAATCTTTTTCTGTAAATAGTTTATCAACTGAGCGATTCTTATGAATTAAATCAATTGCTTGGCCAAACAAGTCGGCAACTGATAAGCGCACAAGTTTATCGAGCTTGTCAGCTTCTGGAACAACGATACTATCTGTTACAATCACTTGTTTAATATTGTCATCAGATAAAGCTTCAATCGCACCTTTTGACATCACAGCATGTGTTGCACAAGCATAAATATCTGTTGCACCAGCAGCTTTAAGTGCACGCGCTGCATCAGTCATCATTGTCCCTGTATCAATCATATCATCAATAATGATACAACGACGCCCTTTTACATCGCCAATAATTGATGTTGCTGCAATATTATCAGCAAAATCAGATCCACGTTTATCAACAATAGCAATTTGTGCTTTGAGCTTTTCAGCCATATTACGAGCACCTTTAACACTATTATGATCAGGTGAAATCACAACAACATCATCTGTAATCCCATTTTCAATGAAGTATTTAGCTTGGATTTCTAAAGAAACTAAATGATCAACTGGAATGTTAAAGAATCCTTGTAATTGAGCGGCATGTAAATCAAGTGTAATTACACGAGAAACACCGGCTAATTGAATAAAGTTTGCAACTAACTTAGCTGTAATAGGTTCACGTGAACGTGCTTTACGATCTGAACGTGCATAACCATAATAAGGCATTACAACGTTAATTGTACCCGCACTTGCACGACGTAACGCATCAACCATAATCAAAAGTTCCAGTAAATTTTCATTTACTGGATTTGAGATTGATTGGATAACATAAACATCTGCGCCACGAATACTTTCATCAATGTTGATTTGAATTTCGCCATCACTGAAATGTTTCACGGATGCTGTAGAAAGACTAGTATTTAAAACCTTAGCCACCTTCTCCGCTAATTCAACGTTAGAATTAAGTGCAAATAATTTTAATTGACCTTTTGCGAATTGACCCGACATGATAGCCTCCGTTATTAATCTGTATTTTTTCTTTATAGTTCTATTATAATGAATTTACACTTAAATTACTATGCTCTAAGTAAAAAGTTTAAGATTATCTGAATTGTTCCTTCAGACTAAACGACAATCCTTATGTTTAATGGTAAAATAGACAGATACGAACTTAAAAATATAACTTAATTATGGGGGACACAAAAATTGTCTAGCGGTACAGTTATCATCAATTTGATTGTTATCTTTGTGACATTATTTGCAGCAGCATTCTTCGTTGCCGCAGAATTTGCACTTGTCCAAGCACGTCCAAGTGCCATCGAAGCTGATATCGAAGCAGGTATTGGAAATCGAAAAAAACAAGAAAGAGCATTAAAAATGCTTAACCATTTGAATGAATACCTTTCAACAACACAGGTTGGTGTCAGTGTTGCTGGTATTATTCTGGGTTGGGTTGGTGAAAAAACCATTGAATTTTTACTTGTAGATGTGCTTAAACTATTCCATTTTGCTTCTGAATCAGGGTTAAATATCATTGGCGCAATTATCGGGGTTTTAATCCTTACTTACGTTGAAGTGGTTTACACAGAAATTGTGCCTAAAAACTTAAGTATCGATATGCCCGTTCAAGTTTTAATGGTTGTTATAACACCATTACGCTACTTTCATCTTGCCTTTTACCCATTAGTTTGGTTATTAAATAACTCAGCAACACGTGTTGCTAAAATGATTGGTATTACGCCAACTGATGAAAATAGTGAAGTTTTTACTCAAAAAGAAATTTTATCTTTATCTCAAAATGCCGTTTCAGGTGGTGAATTAGATAGAGATGATTATGTCTATATGCAACGTGCCTTTGATTTAAATGACAAAATTGCTAAAGATATTATGGTCGATCGAACAAGTCTTTATGTCGTAGATATTACAGATACTGTGCACGATGTCGTTAAAGATTATTTACATCAGGGTTATAGCCGTTTTCCAGTAGTTGCTAACAATGATAAAGATAAAATTCTTGGTTACGTCTATATCTACGATTTAGTTAGACAAGCTGAGATTGATGATACTGTCTTAATTAGTAAACTACTTAGAACAATTATTACAGTACCAGAAACAACACCTATTAGAACATTATTAAGCCAAATGATTAGTAAACAAACACCTATCGTTGTTGTCCTTGATGAATATGGTGGTACAAGTGGTATTGTAACGGATAAAGATATTTATGAAGAATTATTTGGAACGGTTAAAGATGAAATTGATGACGTTTCAAGTGAATACATTATCAAAAATGATGATGGTTCATATAATATTAGTGGTAAAACGACTTTATATGATTTCGAACGCTTCTTTAAATTTAAAAATAAAGCGATGAAAGCATCTGAAAGTGTTACATTAGCAGGTTTCATTCTCGAAAATCATAAAGTTAAATTAAATGATGTCATCAAGTTTGATGCTTTTGAATTTAAGATTATTGAGTTTAAACGTAACTACATTGATTGGTTTAATGTTAAACATACGACGACTCAGGTAGACGCAATTGAAGAACAATGAACTGATAAGAAATAATTTAGTCATTACTAATTGGAGGGAATTTTATATTTATGCCTACTCGTAGAGAACTATATCAGCAGGAATCAATTGCAGATTCCACTTCTAATCCAAGTAAAAATCGTCACTCATCGTTGCCAAAAAATGGTAAGAAAAAACCAAATAAAAAACGTCGTCGTTTAATTCTTCTTTTATTGCTCTTACTTTTGGTCGGTGGCGGTATTTATGCATACAGAGCTTACGCAAACGCAAAAAAAGCAGCTGATTCAATTTATACGCCGACAAAAGTCGCTAAAGCTAGAAACGTTTCTTCAGTCTTAAAATCAGGCTATCCAATTTCAATTCTCCTTTTAGGAACCGATGATGGTGCGTTAGGCCGTGCAAAAGTTGGCGGTCGAACAGATACCTTAATTGTCGCAACTTTAAATCCTAAAACGGAATCAATGACGTTAGTCAGTTTACCCCGAGATGCAGAAGTTGCGGTTTCTGGTTATGAATCAGAATTCCCAAGTAAATTAAATTCTGCCTATGCTTATGGTGGTCCTGCTTCTGCTGTTAAAACAGTCGAGAAATATTTGAACGTCCCTATTGATTTCTATGCAACCATTAATATGGGCGGACTCGAAACATTAGTTAATGCGGTTGGTGGCGTTGATGTCACACCACCACTATCGTTCACCTATCAAGGTGCACACTTTAAAAAAGGTGTTAAAACTCATGTTAATGGTGCAGATGCATTATCTTATGCCCGAATGCGTCATGAGGATCCACTTGGTGATTATGGCCGTCAAAAACGTCAACGCCAGATTATCATGTCTGTTGCCTTACAGAGTACAAACTTACAAAACTTATTAAATCAAAAATTCTTAGACACGATGTCTTCTCAATTGAAAACAGATTTATCATTTGATGATTTAGTGACTCTAGGAACTAGCTATCGTGTTGCCACGCACCATTCAAAATCTGATCACCTACAAGGAACTGGAACCATGATTAACGGTGAAGCTTTTGAAGTCGCTGATACACCAGAGAAGCAACGTATTACCGATAAACTTAGATCTGCCTTAGATTTAGTTAAAGCAGAAACGGGCAATACTTTATTAACAAATTCAACAATTAACACAACTCGAAAATAATGACCTATACACTACTCGCATCATCAAGAAGGCAACTTCTGATGATGCTTTTTTATTTATATTGATTAAATTTCATATAGAAAATAGGTCCGTAAAAAAAATTTATTTTATTCATACATTTCATTTGTAAACGGTACCATAAAGTGTAATAATAGATGGTACAAGATACTTTGTTATTTAAATGAAAGTGGGGATTTATATTATGTCAGAAAAAATTAAAGCATCAATTGCAATGTTAAAGGTATTACAGGATTGGAAAGTTGAAAATGTCTATGGGTTACCCGGTGGATCATTCAATACAACAATGCGTGCTCTTGAATCAGAAAAAGAAAACATTAATTACGTTCAAGTACGTCATGAAGAAGTTGGGGCACTTGCTGCTGCCGCTGAAGCAAAACTAACTGGTAAAGTTGGGGTTGTCTTTGGTTCAGCAGGTCCTGGGGCAACACATTTATTCAATGGTTTATATGACGCACAACAAGACCATGTTCCTGTTCTTGCTTTAATCGGTCAGGTTGCTTCATCTGCAATGAACATGGATTCATTCCAAGAAATGAACGAAAATCCAATGTTTGCTGACGTTTCTGTCTATAATAGAACAGTTATGACTCCAGAAAGCTTACCTCGTGTAATTGATCAAGCTATCAGAACAGCTTACCAATACAAAGGTGTAGCAGTTGTTACAATTCCAAATGACTTTGGTTGGATGGATATCGACGCTGACAGTTATTACGCTTCAGGTCACAATTACACAACACCTATTTTACCTGAACCAAATGATTCAAAAATTAAAGAGGCTTTAGCACTTATTAAAGAAGCTAAACAACCTGTTTTATTCGCTGGTATTGGTACAAAAGGTGCTACTGATGAAGTAATTGCTTTCTCTGAACATTTTAAAATGCCTGTAATTATTACAGCTATCAATAAAGGAACTGTTCCTGATAGTTATCGTGCTAACTTAGGGTCAACTTACCGAGTTGCAACAAAACCTGCTGATGAAGCAATTGCTGCCGCTGACTTAGTTGTCTTTGTAGGAGCTGATTTACCTTTCTCACAAACTAAAAAAGTCTTAAAACCCGATATGAAATTTATCCAAATCGATATTGATGCATCAAAAATTGGTAAACGTCATGCAGTTGATGTCGCTTTACTCAGTGATGCTAAGAAAACATTAGCTCGCTTTGTTGAATTAGCTGGTGCTCCTGTTGAAAGTCGTCCATTCTTCGATGCAACTATTGAAGATATGGCTAACTGGCGTACTTACCTCAAGAAATTTGAGGACAAGACAACAACACCACTTCAACCTGCTTCTGTCTTTAAAGAAATCAACAAACATGCCACAGGCGATGACATTTTCGCAGTTGATGTTGGTAATGTTACAATGAATAGCTTACGTTACTTAGATATGAATCCTAAACAAAAATTCACAACATCTGCCTTATTTGCAACAATGGGTTATGGTATGGGTGCAGCAATTGCTGCTAAATCAGCCTTCCCTGACCGTCAAGTCTTTAACCTTGTCGGTGATGGCGCATTTGCTATGATTGTTCAAGATTTATTAACACAAGTAAAATACAAACAACATGTCATTAATATTGTCTTCTCTAACCAACATTTTGGTTTCATTCAAGATGAACAAGAAGATGAAGGTCAACCATTCTATGGTATTGATTTCAATGACGCAGATTGGGCACAAGTCGGAAGCGCTATGGGTACGCTTGGTATCTCAGTTTCTACACATGACGAATTAGTTGCCGCATTTGAAACAGCTATAAAAGCAGAAGGTCCTGTTGTTATTGATGTTAAAATCACTGACGACCGTGCCATCCCTGTTGAAGATTTAGCTGTCGATCCAAAACATTTCTCAGCTGAAGAAATCGCTGCTTACCGTAAACGTTACGAAGCAGAAGACTTACTTGTCTTAGATGATTTAATCGAGAAATACTCAAAATAATGCCCTCACGAATAAAATAGCTATTCCTAAGAGATAGTTATTTTTAAATAACAAAAGACTGTAATGAAGATAACTATCCTCTTCATTACAGTCTTTTTTTTTGGGTTCTATTTTAATTTTACAGGTAGATCTTTTTTTGAAACTTCTTCCCATGAAATAACACCTTTTTTTTCATTATAGGCTAATTTTAAATAGGCGCCTTGACGTAACGGTCTTTCTTTATTCCCATTAAACGTTAATTTCTTAGCTTCATTTTTAGTATTATAAGCCATTTGATTATAGCTATAATCGGCATACGTTTTTCCATTTTGATCCTTTTTAACCACTTTTTTACCTGTTTCTGTTATCTGTGTGTAGTAATCCTGAGTTGAGTAATTAGTCCTATAGTATAAGTACCCGCCGCCAACTAATAGAATAGCGATAATTAATACAATTATTTTTTTCATTTATTCTACCTCCTTTTATTTAATTCATAATCTCAAATAACCATGCATTAAACCACTAATTTGACTTGTACTAATCGAAGATTATCAAAAAATTATATTATAATCCTTTTTTACTCATTTAATTCTATATAATGATACAATACTAACCATACAAACATTAGGAGGTTACGATTATGACAAAAACTCACCAACTAGTTAATAGAAATGAAGTACCTGAAGCACTAACATGGGATTTAACAGCCATTTATCCAAATGATCTTGCATTCCAGACGGATATCGATTTAGTTCGTGACCTCGTTCAAACCTTTGTTTCTACTTACCATAGCCATTTAGGAGAACTAGCTCCAATTAGTACCGCCTTCAATGACTTGGAAGATATTTACACTCGCTTATCACATATTGAACATTATGCATTTTTACAGCAAGCAGTTGATATTACTGATGCAACAGCCAATCAGTTAATGCGCGATTTTGAAGCACTTTCTGCCGAAATTACGACAAAACTGGTTTTCTTTGATATTGAATTACTAGAAAATCCAGTTAAATTATTGGACGACGTTGTTGCAACAAATCCAAAATTAAAAGCTTATATTCGTCAATTAAAGAAACAAAAAGAATTCCAGTTAAGTCCTGAGGTTGAACAAGTCCTTGCGACCTTCCAACCTAATTTTTCTGCACCAGAATCAGTTTACGGTCAAACTCGAGCAGCTGATATGGACTTTTCTGATTTTGAAGTAAATGGTGTGACATATCCAATGTCATTTGTTTTATATGAAAATACGTACCAATACAATCCAGACGCAGCTATTCGTCATGCAGCATTTAAAAGCTTCTCAACAACATTAAATCATTATAAGCATACAATTGCGGCTAACTATTATAATCAAGTATCTATGGAGAAAAGAATTGCTACTTTACGTGGCTATCATTCAGTTTTTGATTACTTATTAGCAGAACAAGAAGTTGACCGTTCATTATTCAATCGTCAAATTGATACAATCATGACTAAATTAGCACCTGTTATGCAAAAATACGCTGCACATGTCAAAGAAGTTCGCGGTTTAGATAAAATGACCTTTGCTGATTTACAAATCGATTTAGATCCTGATTTCGCACCAGAAGTTTCAATTGAAGAAGCTAAGAAATATGTCAACGATGCAGTTGCGCCACTTGGATCTGACTATCAAGCCATGGTTGCTCGTTCATTCCCAGAACGTTGGGTTGATTTTCCACAAAATATTGGTAAGGAAACGGGTGGCTTTGAAACAACTCCTTATGGCAAACATCCTTATATTTTAATGTCATGGACGAACGAATTAGCCGATGTCTATACTTTAATTCATGAGCTCGGTCATGCAGGGCAAGCCATTTTAACACAGGATAACCAATCAATTTTGGGTAGTGAACCTTCTACTTATTTGGTTGAAGCGCCTTCTACATTCAATGAACTATTACTAACAAGTTCAATTGAAAATCAATCAAGTGAACCTCGCTTAAAACGTTTTGCTTATTCAAAAATGTTAACGAATACTTATTTCCATAACTTTGTGACCCATTTACTTGAAGCAGCTTACCAACGTGAAGTTTATCAACTCATTGACGCTGGACAAGGATTTGATGGTGATCAATTAAGTGAAATTAAACGTCATGTCCTTGAAGCATTCTGGGGACCAGATGTTGAAATAAATGACGGTGCTGAACTAACTTGGATGCGCCAATCACACTATTACATGGGCCTCTATTCATACACATATTCAGCAGGTCTTGCCATTTCAACACAAGCACACTTGAACTTATTGAAAGATCCAGAAAATACGACAGAAGCTTGGCTTGCCTTCTTAAAATTAGGTGGCGAATTAGCCCCAATTGAAGCAGCTAAAGTTGCAGGCGTTGATATCACTACGGATGAACCTCTCAATCAAACAATTCAATTTTTAGATGATACCGTGAATAAAATCATTGCTTTAACGAAAGAAATTTAAAAATAAAGGAGAGACACTAAAAAGTTTAGTGTCTCTCCTTTATTTTTTATGCAGGTGGTGTGTTACTTAATACCCATTTTACCTGGGCTGTATATGAACCGCGATGGATTTCACTTGGATCTGCTTTAACCAAAACACCCGCATCTTTGTCCCATGGTACGGTTGTCGTTTTTGTCGTTGATGTTCCTGACAAAATTTCAAGACTTGCCGAACCTAAAACTTGAGCCTTATCTCCGGCTGTTGCTCGATACACAATCGCATCTTTAATTGTATTACTATCTGAAGTAAGATCACTTGCTGAAACTGACAACTGCCAAGTCCCAGGTAATGATGTTTCTAATGCTACAGAAAAATCAGTTTGACGAGGTAATATTGTCGTTTTTCCTGGAATTTTAGTTGTCCCAAAATTTAAACTACCGTTAGTTGTTAGTCCCATTTTACCTGAAACAACGACAGTAATAGTTTTCACGTCAGATTTATTACCGTCTGTATCGACAGCATAAACAGTTAAAACATGACTACCAATTGCTAAGTTATCTGGTAATTTGTAAGTTCCAGAATGGTCCTGACCAGCTTTTACGTTATCATATGTTTCCATTAAAACAGGTGCATTTGACCCTTCTTGATAGTACGTTTTAATGGTTGCACTATCATCAGACTCATGGTAACTCAAAGAATAAGGCGCATTCACTGTTGTACCACTATCATCTAAAGTAAACGTTGGTTTATTAGAGTTCACAATAATATCAGCCGTATATGACGTTGTTTGGTTCCCATATTGATCAGTTGCCATCACAGTATATGGGTTTTTACCAACCTTTAATTGACTACTTGGAACGCTAACACTAAATTTACCGTCTGTTCCGACGTTAGCTGATACTGAGTAACTACCATTGACTTTAATTGCTGCAGTTGTCGTTCCTGCTGGGAAAGTTCCCCCAAGACTTGAAACTACTGTTCCGGCAATAGTTGCTGCTTCATTTTGATTAACCTTGATGTCATTAATTCCTGATATCGTTAATGTTCGTGTGCCTCCAATTGTGAATTTGGCTGCATTTGATTGGATAACCGCATTAGATCCAGAAAATTCACTTACTGGACTATTAACAACTGTATCGGCTGCAACTTTGTCAGCAGTTCCTGTAAGTGTTACTTTTGCACTTGAATACTTAGCTGTTGATAAATCATTCTTAAGGACCTTAACAATTGCCCCATTTGACATCTTTGTTAAATCAATGGTTTCTGAGTCCGTTGCTGCCCCTGAATAAGTAATTGTTCCCGTTTTTAACGTCACATTATTGGGAACCTTCAAGCCAGCACTAATTGTTTTCCAATCTTGTTTACCACCTAAATATTTTAAATTTGTTACAAAATCTAATGAATCTCCAGAGTGTACTAGACCATCATTAGTAACATCTTTATTTTTTTGAGTTGTATCTGTTACTGTCTGAGTTGCAGTTGCATCAACTAAACCTGGAACTTTTTCAAACATTATCAAGTTAGTTTCATAACTACCACCCGTTGATCCAGTAAATCCCCAACGAACTGCGCCATTCGAATTGAATTTAGCCTTATCAATTGACACAGTCGCGCTCTTACCTGTTGTCATAACATTTGTTTTTGGATTTTTATCATCAATTGTGTAAGTCATAGAGCCTGTTGTACTCGTTCCAGCAGAATATTTCAACGTCAAATGATGCCATAACGCGTTAGATAGATTTGCTCCGTAATCAATTAACCCAAGGTGATTTTGATAGTAAAAATAGGCGGTGTGTATTGGAAAAAAACCCGAGTCTTTACTATCCCGTGTATAACTATTAGTATCTGCAGGATAACCACTAGCTATGTGATTACCTGTGACAGCAGTATAATCAAAGCTATTCCCGGAAGTTTGACCCCCATTATTAAAGGTATCGAACTCTAACGCCCAACTGTTTTGTATCCCTGTTTTAACTAGTTTCGAAACATCACTATAACCTGATGTTGTTCCAAAAATACCCTCAGGTAGTATATCATTAGCCCAAACACCTAATGTTTCACCACTACCAGTTGAAATAGCTGCATTTCCTTTAGCATCATTTTGTAATACTAATGCCATACCATCTCCGGCTGCAGCGCCTCCATTACCAAGATATACCCACATTGACGCTGTTGAATCTTTGTTCAAATCGAATGTATTACCATCAGTTGACCAAACAGCTGCCTTTTGATCTTTATTATCAGTAATTGTTACGACCGATTTTGTAGCAGCATTTGCATCCGTTGTTATGACATTTCCAGACGTTAAATTAACTGTTTTACTAACTTCAGATACACCAGCCCCAGTTCCGCGTTGAAATATACCATTCAAAGTGATCCCACTTGGCGCGGTCTGTATTGCATAATTATAATCTGTTTCTGCCGACACACTTGAAAAAGTAGCTAAGAAAGTCGCCGCTAAAACAAACACTAATAAATTTATTTTTTTATGATTAATCCCCATAACCCGCACCCCATTCTCTATCTTTATTACTTATAGTATACGCTTAAATAGAATTAATATTATCCATAAATTTCTTATAAACGCTCATTATTTGATGGTTTTAGGGTCCTTTTCAGGTAATAGTTATTTAATCCTGTATGCCAATTGGTATACCAGTATTCGTCAGCTATAATGTATCATTAAATAAAAAAGTAAGCTTACAATATTGTAAGCTCACTTCAATTTAATACCTAATAAAGCAACTAAAATTGTTGCCTGGTAAGCATTAATCGTTAATCCACGAACCAGCTTAGGATCCAGTATAACTGTTTCAAATTCACTCTCAGAGAAATCCACAGACTTCATGTTGGTCTCAATAAAATCGCAACCTTCAATATTACTTTCAGGGAATGTTAATTTCTTCTTGATTTCAACCGCTTGAAAACTGGTTTCTTTTAAATCACAACGTCTAAATTCAACTTCTTGGAAATTAGCGACACTAAAATTAGAATAGCTTAACTGACAATCTCTAAATGTCGTTTCTTTAAAAACAGTACGATTAGAAAAGTCACACCCCATCATCCGACAGCTTTTAATTTCAGTTCTAAAAAAATAACTTTCATTAAATTCTGCGTTCAAAAACTCACAATGATCAATTACAGTATCTAACCATTCGCTACGCACAAAGTCAGTTTGTTCAAAGGTACAATGATCAAAAGTGACTGAATCAACTCGTACTGTCTCAAAAGAAGCCTCAATCGTACAATTATGGTAAGTTAATCCATATCTAATATCATCAAATGAAATGGTTTGTCCTTCAACAACTTGATTATCCAAAATAATTCACTCCTAAATGTTTACTTAAAACGCTATTTATAAATTTTAACATATTTATTCACAAATACTTAAGACCTTTTTTAGTTAGAAGATAATAAAAAAGATAAATCAGATTATTCTGATTTATCTTTTCTTTAACCTTTATTTTCTTTTTTATCCTTTTTAATAAAGAATAATAGTAGTGCTCCTAATATTAGAACGAATCCTACTAAGACAACCATCACAGATTTTTCTTCATTTGTCTGTGGTAAAATACCACCTACAGATGATACTGAGCCTTTTATGTCTTTTTCAGGATTAACAGTCGTTTTTCTTTCAGGTACACTAGTTGGTTGTGTCACTTTGGTATTCTCTTTAAAACCGATAGTCACATTCGTAGAACCGGCTTCGGTTGTTGCCGCACTAACCATTTGATTAGTATTCAGCATGACAACTCCCAAAAGTAACATTGCTATAATCATAATCTTTTTCTTCATGAGACTAACCTCCCCCAAGGAATACTTTAAAGATTCTTGTTAAAAAGCATTATATAGTGATTGCCACCATATAATGCTTTTTAAACAACTTATTTAAGCAGGTACGTCAGAAAGTGTCCAGTTCATTTTTGTTGAGTAAGCTTCTGCTTTAGCAACACCAGCAGGGACAGTTAATGAAATGTCTCCAGCTGCAAGTGTATCAACAGTAACACCACTACCAGTATCTTTAACAGCATTTAAAGCAACGCCAGCTGTTGTTAAATCTGTAACAGCATTTGAAACAGCTGTAGTTGTTCCAGTTGTTGCTTCAGCAACAACTACTTTACCTTTGCCTGTTGAAAGAACAGCACCAGTTAATTCATCACTACCACTCTTAAATTGGTCAGCTTGAACAGAAAGTGCCCAACCAGCATTTGTTCCACGAACATCCCCAACTTCAATAGCAAGATCTTTTGCTGATTTAACAGTCAATGCTTTTGTAGGAATTTCAATATCTGAACCAAAGTCTACTGTTTTTGTAGCGTAGACAATAGCAAGGTTACCACTATTACCAGTTCCACCACCATCACCAGGATCTGTTGGGTCTGTTGGGTTTGTTGGGTTAACTGGAGGGATTACTTGTCCTTCATCGCCAGCCTTAAACGAAACACTAGCATCAGTTGATGCACCTTGAGCAAGTGTTGCTGCATTTACATGACTTGAAACTGCTAAACCTGCACCTAAAATTGTTGCTGCTAATAATGCACTTGTTAAACCTTTTTTCATAATCTAATCCCCCATAATTCTATCTTTTTTATTGTAAATAATTAAACAGCTGGTGTATCTGATAAAGTCCATGTTAACGTTGAAGCATACGCGATATCTGCTTTAGCAACGCCAGCTGGAATTGTTAATTTAACATTTTCTTTTTTAATGTTATCAACGTTAATACCTGCACCAGCGTCTGCTGTAGCACCAAGAACAACCCCAGAAGTTGTTGTATCAGCAATTGCTGATGACACTGCATGGTTAGCTGTAGAACCATTACCAACTGAAACAGCACCTGCGCCTAAACTAATTGCAGCGCCGCCAAGTTTTTCTGATTCATCAGCGTTAGCTAATTGCTTAGAACTTACTGATAAAGTCCAACCAGCATTTGTTCCACGAACATCACCAACTTCAACTGCAACATCTGTATCAGACGTTAAGTTAACCGTATTTGCCGTAATTTCATTTTCAGTACCAAAACTAATTGCTTTAGTAGCATAGATAATAGCAAGATTACCACTGTTACCAGTATTACCGTTATCCCCAGGTTCTGTTGGTTTTGTTGGATCTGTTGGGTCAACTGGAGGGATAACTTGTCCTTCATCGCCAGCTTTAAATTGAACACCAGTTGTTGTTGTTGCAGGTGTCATATCAGCAGCGTTTACGCTACCTGATACTGCTAAGCCTGCACCTAAGATTGTTGCTGATAATAATGCACTTGTTAATACGTTTTTCATAATTTATTTCCCCCGAATTTGTTATTTAATTTAAACAGCTGGTACGTCTGAAAGACTCCAGTTTAACGTTGTTGCATAAGTATCAGCTTTAGCTGAACCTGCAGGAATTGTCAAAGTCATGTTGTCTGCACGAATCTTATCTGCATTTAAACCAGCACCTTCGCCTGTTTTAGCTGATAAGACAGTTCCACCATCAGTAACCGCTGCAACTGCAGCAGCTGATGCAGGTGTTGGTGTAGCACCGGTACCAATTAAGGTATTATCACCTTTACCTAAAGCTAAGACAGCTCCAGCTAATTCGCCAGACTTTGTACTTTTGAATTGATCTGCTTTAACTGATAATGTCCAACCAGCATCTGTTCCTCGAGTATCGGCAACTTGAAGAGAAATAAAGTTACTACCTTTAAGGTCTTGTTTACTTGCTGAAACAGGTACAGTAGTGCTAACAGAACCAGTTCCATCATCTTTTGGAATCCCAAATGTTACAGCCTTTGTTGCATATACAATTGCTAAAGGACCAGCATGTCCTGTTTCACCGCCACCACCATCACCAGGATCTGTTGGGTCAACTGGGTCTGTTGGGTCAACTGGGTCTGTTGGATCTGTACCTGGTGTAAATGTTACTGAACCGTCAGTTGTTGCACTATCTGGTAAGACAGTATCTGCAGCATTTACGTTACTTGATACTGCTAAACCTGCACCTAAAATTGTTGTTGCTAATAATGAACTTGTTAAACTTTTTTTCATAATATATTTCCCCCAAATTTTTTTAATATTTCACCCGACTCTAACCTAATTAAGCAGGAGCGTCAGTCAATGTCCAAGTTAATGTTGTTGAGTATGCAGCAGCATGTGCTGTACCACCAACAACCCCTAAGTTAATACCCTTTTGTGCATAACTTGTTGTAGTTTCCCCTGCACCTTTGTCAACAGGTGCACTAATTGTTGCACCACCATCTAAGACGTTGCCTGTAGCTGTTGCTGTTACCTCAGGTACGTCACCAATATTATTCGATGCAGTACCATCAGGGAGTGACAATGTAGCACCTTCTAGTTCTACAGATTTAGCTGTAGGATCAGCAACAGTATCTACAACACTCATAAATGGTGTACCACTAACCTTAACGCTCCAACCAACAAATGTTCCACGAAGATCACTAACACTTACATTAATACCACTATTTGAATTTAATGTAGTATTCGCTGCAGAAATTGCTTCTTTACCAAAATCAACTTTACTTGTGACATTTGTAATTGACAATGATGCACTATTAGGATCTGTTGGATCTATTCCGCCAGCTGTAAACGTGGCACTTGCCGTTGTATCTTTTGATGTAGCAGTATCTGCTGCAGATACCTTACTTATTGTTCCGAAACCTAATACCACACCACTAATCATTACTGTTGTTAATAAAGTTTTTTTCATCATTGTTTCCCCCATTTTTCGTATACACTCACTATAGTCGATATTTGACCTAAAAACGGTCAATATTTCATGGTTAAGTGTTTTCTTTTGACAGTCATAATTACTTAATTCTTATTTAGTTATTCTTTTCTATAAAATTATAATACCAAAATTATTTCATTTAAAACGACCAACATTTACGTGTTAGGTGTCATTTTTTGACGTTATTTTACTGGGACACTTGATAATGTCCAATTCAAGTCTGCTTTATAGGCAGTTGCTCTAAGCTTTGATGGATCTGCCTTTAACAAAATACCGGTTCCATCATCGTTAAACTCCTTTCCTGTATCATTTACACCATTACCTGATAAAACGGTTATGCCAGCATCATTAATGATTTGCTCTGTAGCATTGGCATCACTTTTAAAGACCAAAGCATCTGGATCATCAGTTAATCCTGTTGATTTTACAGTCAACACCCAGTTACCGGCATCCACAGCTGAAAGGTCCACATTAAGACCAATTAATGGTGTTAAATTGGTTTTTTCATTTGGTATTTTAATTTTATCTCCATAATTTAAATTATTAATGCTATTAATTTTTAACGTTTTAGTTGGTTTTTTAACATTAAGGATGAATTTTTTAACAGTCGCATTACCTTGATCATCCGTTGTTGTGACGGTTATTGTATGTTGTTTAACCGTCAAGTCGGTCATCTTAATCGTATTAGTATGATCTTTACCTAGCGTTTTACTATTATCGTACTCCTCCTTATATTGACTGGTGTGTGCTACATCACCATAAGAATCTGTAATTTGAGTTGTTAAGGTCGTTGCATGATCACTATTCACCGTGTAGCTCACTGGGTACTCAGTACTTGCGACATCAACTACTGGGATATCCGTATTAGTCGTACTGTCTAATTTATCGCCTGCAATTGCATCTACTTTAATCTTAGGATTTGGTATGGTTACAATGATAGTTCCCTTAGTTGGAAAACTAGTTCCCCCACCTATTACTCTTGTAGCTGTAAGCTCAACTTTATTTTCCCCAATTGCTAGATCAGAATTTTTAATTGTAACTGGTGCTTGCATGAGTGTTTCTATTGGATCATACGATGTTGGATGAAAAGGTGCGTAAATTGTTGCCGTACTATCTGGTTTGGTTACTTGCACATTGAATACGTAGTTATCTAAAGATACGGCAGGATAGTACCCAGGTGATCCTTCTGGTGTTCCTGAGCCATCAACGCTATTTCCATTACCCGCATCATCCTGACTATAAAATAGGTCAGCTAACGCTGCATCTGCAGGCATTATTGTTGATTCTTTGCTAAGTACATCGTCAATGCTAATCGTTTTTTTACTTCCACCCAGAAACATCCCTACAATCTCTGCATTTTTATAATCATCAAATAACGTACGTGTTGTGCTACTTTGTTTTTTAGCCTGTTCTACTTGTTTCTTTTCGTCTTTTTGACTATCTAGTTTTTCACTAGATAGTGTAGACGACGCTGATTCTGAACTTGTTGCATTTGTCGTATCAACTTCTGAATCTATTTTTTCATCAGATACACTACTACTTGAGCTACTAGAATCTGCCTTATTTGATTCTGTTGATTCACTTAATACATTTTCTAAAGTTTGCTCTTTTATAGTCGCAATACTTGAACTAGTTGCTTCTTCTTGTTCACTTGCTGATATAGTTTCATTCAACGCTGTTCCCCCGAACAACATCATCGCACACAAACTACCTATCACAATTCTATTTTTTGGTTTCATAATAATCCCCCAGGATTCTCTTTTTAGTTTATGTCGTTAACCAATTACCGTTATAATATCATCTATATTCGGTAGACAACATTCAACATTTGCGACCTAGATGTGTTTTTTTGACATTTTAATCATAATTATATTTACTTCTTATAGTATGTATCACAAAATTTGATTGTACTTTATTTCATTTTTCTTTATACTTAACCATAGCTATCACTGCACCAGTATCATAAAATATTTTATCCATATGGAGGCTATTATTTTGCTAGAATCAGAAAAAACATTACGTTGGTATAACGTTGCTTTAATTGCATTCGTTTCCGTTTGGGGACTTGCAAATGTCTTTAACAACTTTGCTAACCAAGGACTCACTGTTATTACATCTTGGATTTTAATCATGATTTTTTACTTTGTTCCTTATACTTTAATTGTTGGTCAATTAGGCTCAACATTTAAAGATGCCAGCGGTGGTGTGTCTTCATGGGTGAAAGAAACTTCAACCAAGAGACTTGCCTACTATGCAGCTTGGACTTATTGGGTCGTACATATTCCTTACCTAGCACAAAAACCACAAGGTATTTTAATTGCCTTTAGTTGGTTATTCAAAGGTAACGGAAATTTCGTTAATGAAACTTCTGCTATGACCGTTTCACTTATGGGCTTAGTCATTTTCATTTTCTTCTTATGGATTGCCTCAAAGGGACTTGCTACTTTAAGTCGAATTGGTAGTGTTGCCGGAACAGCAATGTTCGTTATGTCATTATTATTCATCTTGTTGGCAGTTTCAGCGCCATTCATGACGCATGCTAAAATTCAAACACCTGATATGGGTGCCATTAAATCATATCTACCTAACTTTAACTTCGCCTACTTCACAACGATTTCAATGTTAGTTTTCGCTGTTGGTGGTGCTGAAAAGATTTCTCCCTATGTTAATAAAACAAAAAACTCAGCTAAAGAATTTCCAAAAGGAATGTTAGCATTGGCCGCAATGGTTGCCATCTGTGCTATTTTAGGTTCGTTCGCTATGGGATTCTTATTTAACGGAACTAACATCCCTGATGATTTAATCACAAATGGTCCTTACGAAGGTTTCTTACGTCTTGGTAGTTTCTATCACGTAGGTAATTTATTCATGATTCTATACGCAATTGCCAATGCGATGGCTCAAATTTCAGCGCTTGCTTTCTCAATTGATGCACCATTAAAAATTCTTTTAGGTGATGCTGATCCAAACTTCATTCCTAAAAGCTTGTCAAAACTTAATAAAAAAGGAACTCCCGTTAATGGTTATGCCATGACTGGTGTTTTAGTTAGTATTTTAATTATCATTCCTGCAATCGGGATTGGTAACATGAACGCATTATACAAATGGTTATTGAACCTAAATGCGGTTGTCATGCCTATGCGTTATCTCTGGGTATTCTTCGCTTACATGCTATTAAACAAACAATTGAAGAATTTCAAAGCCGGTTACAAGTTTGTTAAGAATCCTGTCGTTGGTTACATTGTTGGTGCTTGGTGTTTCTTATTCACTGCATTCGCTTGTATCCTAGGAGTTGTTCCTAAATTAAACTACTCAGATAGCCCTTCTAACTACTTGTTCCAATTAACACTTAATATTGTCACACCACTTGTCTTAGTTGCATTAGGTTTAATCCTCCCTGCAATTGCACGTCGCGGTAACAAAAAAGCCCTATAAAATTAATCTTAACTAAAATCTTATATTCACAAATAAACCTTATGCCTAAAAGCATAAGGTTTATTTAATTTTATGGTTTTTAATTTTCATATTAGGTATACTAGAGCAGTTAAATAAAATTTTGGAAGGAATCTATTTGTATGAATATTATTGTTATGTTAAAAGTTATTATTTTGGGAGTTGTCGAAGGAATTACAGAATGGCTTCCTATTAGTTCAACGGGACATATGATTTTAGTTGACGAATTTTTACAACTAAAAGAAAATGCTGCTTTCATGGAAATGTTCTTCGTTGTTATCCAACTGGGCGCTATCCTAGCAGTTTGTGTGTTGTATTTCCATAAATTAAATCCTTTTTCTCCAAAAAAATCGCAATTAGAAAAAAGAGATACGTGGTCTCTATGGAGTAAAGTCATTGTAGCTGTACTTCCAGCTGCTGTGATTGGGTTAGTTGCTGATGACTGGTTAAATGCGAAATTATATAATTTCCCAGTTGTTGCCTTAATGTTAATTATTTATGGTGTTTTATTCATTATTATTGAAAACAAAAAAGCCGATGCTGTTCCTTCTATTACATCATTCAATCAAGTTACTTACAAAACAGCGTTACTAATCGGTGTTTTCCAAGTTCTTGCTTTAATTCCCGGAACATCACGTTCTGGTGCAACTATTTTAGGTGCCATTTTATTAGGGACTTCTCGATTCATTGCTGCTGAATTTTCATTTTTCTTATCAATTCCAGTTATGTTCGGTGCCAGTCTACTCAAATTAGTTAAATACTTCCATAATGGTTATAGCTTTACCGGTGATCAAACAGCCGTCTTATTACTTGGTTGTGTAGTCGCATTCTTAGTTTCAATTGTTGCAATCAAATTCTTGATGGGTTACATCAAGTCGAAAGATTTCAAACCATTTGGTTGGTACCGTATTATTTTAGGTGCCTTGCTACTCGTTTACTATTTCTTCATTAAATAATTAGACAAAAAAACGCCGATAATATCGGCGTTTTTTTATTTAGTTTTCTTGGCTGGTGCTTTTTTCTTAGTAGTTACTTTCTTTACAGCCGGTTTCTTTTTAGCGGGTACCTTTTTGGCCACGGGCTTTTTCTTGGCTGCCGCCTTTACAGTTGTCGTTTTTTTCTTTGTTGTCGCTTTTTTTGTAGCCGTCGTCTTTTTAACTGCTGGTTTCTTTTTAACAGCTGGTTTTTTCTTAGCTGGAGCTTTCTTTTTCTTTTCAACGACAACTGGTTCTTTTTCTTCAATAATAGGTGGATTTTCAAGGAAAGCTATCTTTTCAGCAATCATAGTTGTGCTTGTCATATTATGATCACTGGGGTTTTCTAAATAATTAGTCACAGATGTAATTTCATCGATTCTTAATTTAGATGCGTTCAGAATTGGTGACTCAACAATCAGATAGACATTAACTTCTGCTTCATCTGTTACTTCATTAAAGAAGCTGGGTAACTTTTTATAATATTTGTATGGTAAATTAAGGATATTTGCTTCAAGTGTAAAAATTGCGGTACCTTCAGGATATTCAATCATCAATTGAACTTCTACAAGCTTACCATCCCGTACATTGTTTTCTAAATCAGCATAACACTTAGCGAATAATTCTGGTACACCAATCGCTTGGACATCTTCTGGTGTGGCAGTATAAAAAATCTTTGTGTACGCCTCTAACTCAATAGCGGACATGAATTGTTCAACGGTCATTTTCATTAGTTATCTATCCTCCGTATTCTCTCTACATAGTCCATAATATCCTAGATGGCAATAATTGCAAAACATAAATAAAAAAAGGATAACTTTTGTTATCCTTTTTCACTAATACTACTTATTTAGTTGGTACATTACTCAAATTCCATTGCACTGAAGCATCATATTCTTCACTTCTAACCTCGCTAGGTTTAACACGCAATAGAATTCCCGTATCTTTTGCCCACGTTTTAGTTATCTGGTTAGGAGATGAGTTCCCACCCGCAATATCTATCGAATGGTCTTTTAAAGGTGTCCCAATATCTGTCGCTTTTTCTTTGTAAATTAATGCATCTTTTAGCACAGTGCCGCTGGCTCCAACAACATCAGTTCCAGTCAGCTTTAAATTCCATGTACCTGGTACCGATGCAACTACCTGTATACTTAATTCTTCTACAGGGCTATAGGTTGTTTCTTCGTTGGGTATTGGAATATCACTTTGTCCAAAATTTAATGCACCCGTTACCGATGCTATTTCTAAAACACCTGGATCATTAACAGTGATAATTTCTTGACCCGTTACTGAATTACCATATTGATCTTCAACACTTACCGTATAAGTATTTTTTCCAACGTTTAACTTATCTGCAGGCAGCACTTCAGCGTAGTCAATGCTACCCAACTTATTGAATAGCATTGATTTATCACTAAAGGCTTTACCATTCAGCATCGTTGTTATCGTAACGTTATCATTTTCCATTAGTGTATCTGTTTTAACGTTACTCGTAACTTTAATCGACTGACCACTATCAATTGTTTTATCAAGCAATCCTGAAAGTGTCATCTTCTGCTTTAATGCCTTAATGGTAAACGTAGCTAGCTGAGATCTTACTATCGTATTTTGACCATTAAATGTACTAATTGGACTTGTTACTTTGGTATCTGTAGCAACAATTTTAGCTGTCCCATTCATACTGATCGTTGCTGTATCATTACTTTTTGATAAGTTTTTATTTAGACTTGATGTAATGACACCATCTTTAGTTGTTGTATCAAATGTTTGCGTTGTTCCATCGGCGTATTTAATGATACCTTCTTTGTCTAACGTCACAGCATTAGGCGTTTTTAACGAAGCAACGATTTTTTTCCAATCTTGCTTTCCATCATTGTATTTCAAAGTTGTTTGAAGATTAAGTTTATCCCCGCTGTTAGCAATTCCTGATGCGGTAATGTCCTTATTGTTCTGGGTAGTATCTGTCACTTTTTGCGTCGCCGTAACAGAAACTAAATCAGATATTTCTTCAAACATCACTAAATTTGTTTCCCAGTTACCGCCTGTTGCGCCCGTAAATCCCCAAGTCACTTGACCATCAGTGCTCGCAAATTTACTTTTATCAATTGGAACTGTCTTTGCAAGACCACCACCTAATACATCACCCGTACCGGGGACTTTATCTCCAATAGTATAGGTCATTGAGCCGGCAGTTGTAGACGTTGATTTATAATCAATTGACACATGCCACCATCTTCCATTAGATAAGTCAGCGACAGCAAGTAGTCCATCATGAGTTAATTTATTATACTTACTTAAAAAACCATTTTGTTCATAAGTAGCCCTTTGATTAGGATAATTGCTTGCCAGATGATTGTCTTGGATAGTGTTTAAATTATCAAATCCGTTACCCTTGCTTGCCTCACTATTTTTATGTGTATCAAATTCTAACGCCCATGAATTTTTAATAGCTGTTCCTGCAACGGTAGATTCTGATCCACCTTTATCAACACCCCAAACACCTAATGATTCGCCTCCACCAGAAATAGCACTGAGACCACGGCTATCATTTTGTAAAACAAAAGCCATCCCATCACCAGAATTAGCACCCTGATTACCGAAATACATCCACATTGACATTTTATTATTTTTATTAAGATTAAATTTATTGTTTGCTGTAGACCAGGCAGATCCCACTTGGTTAGTTGCATCCGTAATTTTTATAATTGATTTATCTGCGTTATCTGCTGTTTCAGAAACAACATTACCACTAGCATCGAATGTTACAATTTTTGCATTATTTTGTGTTCCTGTTGTTCCAGGTGTCAAAAGTCCATTTGATACTAATGCGTCTGGTGCCGATGCCACTGCGTTAGAATAATCATCAGCATTAACACCTGTAGAGCTAAGCCCTAATGTCACTAACACACCTGTAAAAAGTACAGCTTTCAGCCGTAATATTGTCATAATCCTATCTCCCCCCGGACATTTGAATTTAACCGACAATTAAGTTTATTATTAATTATTTGGTACATTCGTTAGCGTCCAATCTAATTCAGAACTATAGGTTTCAGCTACTTTAATTTCACTTGGTTCAACATCCAATACAATTCCAGAATCTGCTGACCAACTTTTTTCAACCGTAGTTGCTTGACCTACTCCTGTAGACACTATTGTACCATACGTTGGAGAAAGCGGTAACGTGTTTTCCTGATTTGAATTACGAAACCCAATAGTTGAATGCTTTAAAGTACTTTTATCACTTGCTGCAGTTAGTGGTCCTGCAGTCACAGACAATGTCCAGTTTTTAGCTGCTGACGTTTCTAACTTAAGCATATAGCTTGAAGCACGGTTTAAAATACTTCTTTTCGCTGGTATTTTATTATTAAAATTAATTGAATCATCTGATGAAATACTCAACAATCCTACGACAACAGAGATTGTTTGGTTATTAGAAATGTTTCCTTCAGAATCAACCGAATAAATAGTTAACTCGTGCGTTCCAATGGCAAACTTAGTTGTATCTAGTGCTACACTATGATCTTGTGTCGAACCTGGTTTAGTATTTGTATATTTTTCTAATTCAACAGGTGTTCCAGTACTTCCTTCTTTATAGTACGTTGTTAACGCTGCACTATTATCAGCTACTTGGAAAATCAATGTATATGGCGCTACAACGGTTCCTTTATTATCATTTAAAGTTAAAACGGGTTTAATATTAATTTTTTGTGTATATTTTTGCGTCGTATTACCATCTGGATCTGTTACTTGAACATTATAAGAATATTCGCCAGTGGTTAGTTTGTCCTTTGGAATCGTTACGTTAAATGTACCATCCGTTGCGACATCACCCTTAATAGGTGTTGTATCCTCATTAAGTGTCACACTGGCCGTTGTTCCTTTAGCAAAAGTTCCACCTAAACTAGATTTTACCGTTCCACTAATCGTCGCATCCGTTCCATAATTAATATCAATATCTTTAAGGCCATCAATCGTTAAGGCTGTTTTTGGTGATGCTTTAATCGTATAGCTAATAGGATTAGAATCAATCATTGCATTGCTTCCGATGAATTGACCTGCTGAAACAGTCACTGGTGTATCCACTTCAACTGGCATTACTTCACCGATAAATGAAATATGTGAACTTTGTCCAGGTGTAGATAATTCAGGTATTTGCGCGCCGGATAACCCAGCAGGGTCACTTCCATAGATATTACTAGGAAATTTTCCTGTACCAAAATCGTTAGGTATTTCATACCCAGTCCATTTTATATTATTAGCCGGGTATTTTAAATATCCACCTATGCCTGTCCACGATTGTTTTCCACTATCGTAAGTTACGGTAGTGTTGAATTTTACTTTATCTCCAGCTTTTACTTCTCCATTAGCCGAGACATCCTTGTTATTTTGTGTAATATCCGTCATAGTTTGTACCGCAGTCGCATTAACAAGACCTGGTACAGTTTCAAACATAACTAAGTTATTTTCAAAAGAGTCACCCGTTGACCCTGTAAATCCCCAACGGATTTTACCCGTTGTAGAATTAAATTTCGATTTATCAATTGGAACACTTGCCGTCTGCCCTGTCTGACTTGTATCTTCAGTAGGATCCAAGTCTTCTGTTCCTGAAATTGGTTTTTTATCATCAATCGTATATGTCATTGACCCAGCACTCGCACTCACTGATTTATAATCAATTGTCACATGATGCCATGCCCGATTTGATAAGAACCCATTATAATTAATAAGGCCTAAATGATTTAGTTTAACTGAAGAAGAGATTGTATGATTATCCGTGTATGTTGCCTCAACAGCTGGATACCCACTACCAATATGGTTAGGTGCTAAACTAGGATCTAAATCAAATCCGTTTCCTGAACTATTACCATTATTCAAATGAGTATCAAATTCTAGCGCCCAACTATTTTGAATAGCGCCTCTAGCAGTATTATTGGGGGATCCCGTACCCACTGAATCGTCTCCCCAAACACCTAACGTTTCACCTGCTTTAGTTGCAATAGCAGCATTTCCTTTTGCATCATTTTGAAAAACAAGTGCCATCCCATCCCCAGCAGTATTCGTTTTGCTACCAAAATAAATCCACATAGAAGCTTTACTACTTGTATTAATATCAAATGAATTTTCGTCTGTTGACCAAATTGCTGCTTTTTGATTCTTAGCATCCGTAATTTTAACCATCGTTTTAGCAGCCAGATTAGTCGAATTAGGATCTTTATTGGTATCGGTTAATTCGACCATACCACTAGTTGCTACTACTCCAGCACCAGTACCCGTCTGGAATAAATTTGTCATTAAAATTGCTCGAGGTGCTGATGCTTTTGCAGAATCATAATCCGCATCTGCCTTGATACTTGTTACATTAACTAAAAAGAATAACCCAAAAGTTAGTAGTGTTAATTTTAATTTATTATTAATTTTCATGTTGGCCCCCACCTATTTTCCCCAAAGTTCATCTATAATAACTAATATGATAGCATGATACAGACAAAAAAAAACATCAAAAATAGAGGGTACCCCCACACTTTTTGATGTTATTTAAAAAATAAATGATTTTATTATTAATCTAAATTATCATTCATAAACTTAACGACTTTTTTAGTATATAATTCTGGATCCTTACTGAACGCTTTTCCGTGACCTGCGCCCTTCACAATCCACAATTCCTTCGTACCTGCTGAGGCTTTGTAGTTGTCATAAACCATTGCGCTAGGAACGAAATCATCCTTGTCGCCATGAATGAATAATGTTGGTAATTTATTTTTCTTTAATTGTTTAACAGAGTCAGCTTCTGCAAAAGAGTAGCCCGCACGTAACTGAGTTACCCAACTAGAAGTTGTTATTAATGGTTCTTTTGGTAAATTGAATTGGAGTTTCAATTGATAAGCTAACAAATCTTCAACATTTGTATAACCACAATCTTCAACAATTGCTTTAACTTGAGTTGGTAACTTTTCACCACTCATCATCATGACAGTAGCACCACCCATGCTAACTCCAAACAAGCCAATCTTTTGATCTGTTCCCTTTTCGGCAATTAATTTTTTGGTCCATTTAATGTAATCTAAGCGATCTTTCCATCCGAAACCAATATAATCGCCCTGACTTTTACCTTGGCCTCGATCATCTGGCGCTAAAACGTTATAGCCATTATCATGAAATAATTTTATATATGAAGCCATACTTTCTTTATTTTCCATGTAACCATGTGCCACAACAACTGTTTTTAAAGATTTAGTTGCCGCCGGTACATAGTCAGCAACTAATTTTAAATTTTCACCTGCTGATGTTTCTGTCCAGTTTTCTTTTTTAGTACTGGCCAACCATTTTTTTGCTTCAATTGTTCGCTTTGGTGTTCCTTTTGATGTTCCCGTTAATGTTTTTTCTGTATTTTGAATGGCATAGTGATAGAGATAGAAACTACCCCCTGTAATTGCAACCGCTAATAACACTAAAATACTGACAATCCAAATTATAATTTTCTTTTTCATTCAAAGAAACTCCTTTATCGTTTATGCCATTAACGTATTATAGCATTGTTTATTTTATAATTCACGTTTTAATTTAAAAAAATAACCACATTAGTTGGATAAACTAGTGTGGTTACTAAATAAATAACGGTTTATTTAATTTCTTTAACTTCTTTTAATACGTTTTGCATTACTTTTGCTTTTGTTTGTGCCTTGAAAATTGTTGTTGCTTGTTCTGCAATCTTAGCTTGATCAGCTTTCGAGATTGATGCATCTTTCATCATAGCATTTGTGACAGCTGCTTTAACAAAAGTAGCACCATCCGCAGCAAGTTTAGCTTTTCCTGCCTTTGTATTCATTTTAGCTGCTTCTACTTTAGCAATTTTAGGCATGGCCTTAGCTTGCTTAACCGTTAATGTTGTCCAACTCTTTTTAACGTAGAATGTATGCGTACGTTTTACTAAAGTTTTATCGTTATTAGCGATACCAAACATTAATCGATACCCATTACCTTTATAAGTCCAACGGGTTTCTTTAGTAACTAATTTGTTACTCTTAGCATTTTCAACAATCTTGCTAGTTGTATCGTCTGTCTTAGTTGCCTTTGTTTTCTTTTGTGATGCCGTATTTTTATAAATAACGACTTTTTCAGATCCATCTGTACCGATAGGCTGATATAGTAACATGTCCATCTCTTTAGAACTAGAAGCTAATTGTTCTGTCTTAGTTGTCGTTACTTTTTCCATTCCATAATGTGCACTGTAGTTAGCAACAATTAAGCCACCTGTAAGAATAATACAAAGTGCAAAAATGCCACCTAAAATGTAGCTCAGTACATTATTACGGATGAGGTTCCACGTAAGGAAGAATAAAATAATTGAAAGAATTAATAATAAAATAATCATTATTTATTACCTCCATTTTTTAAAACTTGTTGTTTTGATTTTAAGAAGAATGAAAATCCGAGCCCAACCACACAGAAAACGACTGCGATGATAAAGGCAGCATGATAACCACTTAATGTCGCATCAATAGCTTTTGTTTTGTAATCTAATGGTGCCGATTTAAGCATTGATTTAGCTGGTAATGCAGCTGTTGTTACATTTGTTAGAACGGAAATCATAACCGCTGTTACGATTGAACTTGCGATTTGACGAGCTGTATTATTAACAGCCGTTCCATGACCCATCAAGTTAGCTGGTAATGCATTCATCCCTGATGTTGTTGTTGGCATCATAACCATTGAAATCCCAAACATACGAACTGCATACATAATTGTGATGTATAAAGTTGGCGTATCTTTTGTTAAGAAAACGAATGGAATTGTACCAAGTGTTAATAAGAACATACCACCAGTTGCCAATTTCTTAGCACCATAAATATCGAATAATCGTCCCGTTATCGGACTCATAATCCCCATCATTAAAGCACCAGCCAATAAGGTTAATCCTGACTCAAATGCGCTATCTCCACGTACAATTTGGAGATACATTGGTAGAATCATTTCAACACCGATCATAGCCATGTTAACAATTGAACTTAAAACGGCTGCAATTGTGTATTCTTGGGAAGCAAAAACACGTAATTCCAAGAAAGGATTTTCCATTGTTAATTGACGCCATATGAATAAACCAATAAAAATAACACCCACAACAAGGAAACTAAGTACTGAGGTACTTCCCCAGCCGTTATCTCCAACTGTTGAGAATCCATAAAGTAAGCCACCAAATCCAATTGTTGATAAAATCAATGATAAGACATCAATTTTAGATTTGTGTGTTTTGATGACCGGTTTCATAAACCAGAAAGAAGCCACAAAAACAATTCCTACTAATGGAATAATCATACCAAAAAGATCACGCCATGAAGCATTATCAATAACCCAACCTGAAAGTGTAGGTCCAATTGCAGGAGCTAGTCCGATAACTAAACCGGCAAGTCCCATTGAAGCACCACGTTTTTCGGGTGGGAAAATTGAAAGCATAATCGTTTGTAATAAAGGCATTGTTACCCCAACACCGACTGCTTGAACTAAGCGAGCTGTTAACAATACCCCAAAATTAGGTGCGATAAATGCTAAAACTGTTCCTAATTCAAAGATACCAATAGCACCTATGTATAACCATTTGGTATTTACACGACTACTTAACCATGCACTAACTGGAATTAAAATCCCGTTGACTAACATAAATCCTGTTGTTAACCATTGAACAGTTGACGTTGTTACGTCAAATTCATCCATTAATGTTGGAAATGCAGTTGCTAAAATTGTTTGATTCAAAACCGTACAAAATGTCCCTACTAATAAAATTGCAATTAGCATGGGGCGATTATATGGTTTACCCTTTGCATCTAATCCATCCATACTTAAAACCTTCTTTTTCTTTAATTTATCTTCGAAGACTAATATAAGACTATCTCGCTTTAATGTCAAGTAAGTTGACAAACGTTTTAATATATATATAATCAGTATAGTAAACATCACAATGAGATTGTTAGATAAATTTTTATTTAGGAGGTATATTCGTTTGGCAGATATGGACGATATTGCAAACATTAAAGATTATGCAAAAAGAATGGCCGTTATTATGAAGAATGATACATTTTCAATCGGAATCGGTGAAATTGCCGAAACAACTGGGCTCACTCAGAGTCAAATTCGTTATTGGGAACAAAAAGGCTTTATTGATTCTATTAATACTAATAAAAATCAGAATAGAAAATATTCTTACCATACCTTATCAATTATTCGATTAATTAAATCTTACTTAGACTCTGGATTTACACTTAAAACAGCTGCCGCTAAAGCAAATGCCCATAAAGAAATGGGTAAAATGGTTCGTCAGATATTTACGGATCGTTTCGTTGGCGTGGAAGAAATCGATGGTTTACCCTGTATTAATCTCGGTTTCTTTGATAAAGAAGAAACTCAAACGTTATACATTGTCATTCATGATGACTCAACTGAAATAAAAGTTGTTCCGGTAAAATAAAGAAGCTTTCAATACTTGTTTGTAGACAAGTATTGAAAGCTTCTTTATTATCATATCTATTTTAGACCCATAATCCCCCATGCAATCATGCCAATGAGTGCAAAAATAATCCAGTAATAGCGAGCTAGGAATTCCCACCCATTATTAATCGGTTTATATTGCCACTCACGCCATCTATGATTTTCGTGCCAATCTTTATCTGATTCATCTTCTTCTATAAATCGTTTAATTCTAGTTTTAAACTCTGACGTTTTTTTCACTGGCATCGCCACCAAAAAGTAATATTTCTACAGGGACGTCTAAAATTTTGGCTACCGATTCAATTTTTCCCAAATCAGGTTCAGCTTCTCCTGTTTCCCATTTTGATACAGCTTGTCTTGATACAAACAATTGATTTGCCAATTCTTCTTGTGACATTTTTTTCTCTTTACGTATTTTAACGAGTTGTTCCGCAAATATAATTTTCATCCCTATAACCTTCTTTCCTCTATTTAACATCTCAAATATTAGCATACAGCAAGGGGTGCAACAGGCAACCGCTAGTTGAAAGGGCCGCAACTAAAAATAGCATGCGGCAAATTAAATTTGCAACACACTATTTGTCTAGATTTAGTTTTGTTTTTTAATCAACTAACCGCTCAGGCATCATATCTTTTAAAAATTCAACAGCACCATCGCTAACCATTAATTTTTCCCGATCATTTTTAGCTAAGGTTCTTTTTATAGTTTCTTCTTGTCCATTCAATAACTTTGATGTCCACTTAGGATCAATTAAGAGTGAACGACCAACGGCTACTAAATCAGCGTTAGCCAAAACACCATTAACATCTTCCCGAGTCCGAACATCTCCTACCCCGATTAATGGAACACGACCATTTATCTTTTCTTGGACATAATCCATTCTTGATTTTTCATTGAAATTTATATTTCTCGAAACACTATTATACTTACCTAATGAGATATGTAGATAATCTAATTTTTTATCAGCAAGTTTATCAATCAAAATCATTGAATCTTCCATACTAATACCTGGCTTTTCATATTCTTCAGGCGAAAAGCGGTAACCAACAATAAAATCTTTTACACCTGATTGATCAACACTCTCAATAACACCATCAACTACATCATTAATGAATTTAAATCGCTTATCAAGCGTGCCACCCCAAGCATCATGACGTCTATTTGAGTGTGGTGAAAAAAATTGTTGTAGTAAATACGTATTCGCACCATGCAGTTCAACGCCATCAAATCCCGCTTTAATTGCTCGTTTTGTTGCTGATTTAAAGGATTCAATCAACTCTAAAATTTCAGTTTCTGACAATGCTTTAGGAATTTCTGCGTCTGGTCTTTCTGCCGCAACAGCACTGGCTGAAACTGGTAATTGTCCTCTAAGTACCGTTGAATTTGTCATACGACCCGCATGGAAAATTTGTAAAATAGCTTTAGTCCCATTCTTTTTGATTGCCGATGCCAATCTCGTTAGCCCGGGAATAAACTTATCATCATAGATGGCAAGTGAGCCTTCCCAACCTTTTCCATTTGCTTGGACACTGGTAGCTGCCGTAATAACAGCCCCAACTTCGCCTGAATGTAGTGCATAATAATCTGATTCATCATGTGTAACAACTTCATCATAGTAGCTCATCTTAACGGTCATTGGCGCCATTAAGATTCTATTTTTCAATTCCAATCCCCGCCTGAATCTAAAGGTATCCGTCATCTTTTTTGTCATCGTTATTCTCCCATTCAGTCGTTAGTTTTATTTAAATTAGTCATACCATACTACTCAAAATTATGTTGCTAGATTAAATGATGCGCTCATTGTCTCACTTACAAAGAAATCTCTCAATGATGATAAATCTTAATTTTTTCTATTATTCAAACTCAATTATTATGATTCCTTCATCAGATAGGTATAATAAAATTAAAATACATGCTATTTAAGGAGCAAACCATTATGAAATTCAGACAATTAATTTATACAGTAACTCTTACAACATTAGCTGTCTTGAGTCTAGGATCTGTTGCCTCTGCTGCAACTAATGATTCAAGCTCAGCTTCATCAACATCGGGCACAACAACTGACTGGTCAAATCCAGTTGTCACATTAGGAACAAGTTTAACAGATTCACAAAAATCAGGAACACTTTCAACTTTAACAGCTAGCTTAAACGGTAGTTCTTCATATTCGACATTACCCGTAAATGGCGCAACTTTAGTTAAATATCTCAATAGTTCTGGTGGCTCATTTACATCAACTTCAGGTGTCTGGTCATCTGCTATGGTTCAAAAAACGAGCAGTGGTTCTGGTATCAACGTTGAAATTTTAGACTACAATGGTAAAAATAACATCACCACAATTACAGAAAACCAATATAAAAACGCCGCATTAACAGCTGGTGTAACTGATGCCAATATCTATGTCACTTCTGCTACACCAATAGATGGATCAGGTGCTTTAGCTGGTGTTTATGCAGCCTTCGCTACAAACGGGGACGCTCTAAATACAAAACAAGTCACTGCCGCACAAAATGAAATGTCGACTTTAAGTGACATTACACAAGCCAATAAAAGCAAAGATGGGTATACTGATTCACAATTGAATAACGCTGTAGCCGGTGCTAAAAATGATATGGCTAAAGAAGGTAGTTCTATTACAAATAATCAAATTACTACTATTGTAAATAACCAAATCACAAATAATAACTTAACAAATGTCATTACTGATAATCAAAAACAAGATATTATTGCCGTGTTAATCAAGATTCGTGATTCAGGTGCTTTAGATTCATCAAATTTCAAATCACAAGCAAGTAAAGTTGCAACAAATATTCAAGATGGTGCTAAAGATATTTTCAGCAAATTAGACACAGCTGAAAATCGAAACTTCCTACAAAAAATTTGGGACGCAATTGTTTCATTTTTTAACGCTATCTGGTCAGCTATTAGTTCTTGGATTTCATAAATAAAACTAACCATATAGGTTTTAAGAAGAACTTACAGTTTTAGACTAAAAATCTTACTGTAGGTTTTTTTAGTTAACTAATCAAACGGAGGCATGATACTATCACGAAGAAAAAAATATTAAGTGTCATTTTCATCCTATTAATAGTAAGTGCCGCATGTACCTTTTACGCATTTAAAATAGAGCCTTACCGCGTTGTCGTTAAAAATATTGCTTTAAATAAGGCAGATACTACTAAAAAGAAACTTAAAATTGTGCAAATTAGTGATGTCGAAATAGCAGATGATTATACACCTGAAAATTTCGGAAAAATTGTTAATAAAATCAATCAAGAAAAACCAGATTTGGTCTTATTTACAGGTGATTTATTCAGCAATTACAATCAATACCATCCCGTAACAGCTATTGTTCAAAAACTAAGTGAAATTAAATCAACCTATGGAAAATACGCAGTATATGGAAATAAAGATTACGGTGGCGGTGCAGCCAGAGTTTACACTACTGTAATGAATCAAGGTGGTTTTACTGTCCTTAAAAATAGTTCAACGACTATCAATGTAGGTGGAAATTCATCCATTTGGTTGGGTGGTGTAGATGACTCTCAATTAGGTATCCCCGATGTCCAAACGACAGTAGCTCCTGATAAATCCAATTCAACGTACCATATTTTAATGGCTCATGAACCTAGTTTGTCAAATGGTTCATTTAATACCGTCGATTTAATTTTAAGTGGTCACACACATGGTGGCCAAATTCGTATTCCTTTCACTAATAAAGGATTATTATCTGATCATGACGGAGATGGTGGCTACTCTAGTGGCCTTTATACACTAAAGAACAATACAAAATTATATGTTAATAGTGGTATTGGAACATCTCGAATCTCAGCTCGATTCCTAGTACCTCCACAGATTGCAGTATTTGACTTGTATCTTTAGTAATAGTCATTTTAAGCTACTCATAATTATTGGACAAAAAAAGTGTATCGTCAAAAATTAATTGACGATACACTTTTTTTAAACATTTTTACGTTTGAAAACAAAATAACCTAAAAATAAAAATAGTGCCGTATAAGCTAGATTACCTATAATCAATTCGTTATTCGTTAATTGAGTTAGTTTTTCAAACTCCTGTCCGTCTGCCCACTGATTACTTAAATTCATCATATTAAGTGGATTCCATTTAATCCAATCCCATTTAGCAATAGCTAACATTTGGATTCCTGATAAAATAGATGTTAAGAAATAAAAAACAATACCAGCTGCAATCGAAGCACCTGAACTACTAAAGATACTAGCCAATAATAATACCAAACTTAAAATCAACCAGGTACTAATAAAATTCCCCACTAACGTTGTTATTAAAGACATAACAATCGTTTGGTTATCTATTTTATCTGACAAGGATACCATTGGTAAAAGCACTAATTTAGCTATAATTGAAGCCACGAATATTAAAACATTCAAATAAATCGAATAGATTAATATTGTAAGCCATTTACTAGCTAAAACAGCTCCACGTGAATATTTCCGATAAAGCAAATCCTTAATTGTACCAAACTGTGTTTCCATAGCAATAATAACACTTGCTGACGCAATTAAAATGAAAATAATTAATTGAATAGATCCAAATCCACTTTGTACCATGCTTGCTGGATCGAAAATCGAACTATATATTTTTGTTAAAAGTGCTACCCCAAAAATAAAAACAAGTAATATCGCTGATATAATCGCTGTAGATTTCTTTTTACCTAACTTAAATAATTCTTGTTTAACTAAAGTTAACATTAAGCCTTACCTCCGTCATTACTATCTAATAAATTCAATAGTGATTCTTCCATATCATGTTCTTGATGACGTACATCATTTATTTGAATTTTATTATCGTAGAGCACTTGGATAATATTTGCTAAAGTATCTTGTTCGTCTACCTTTACTTTAACTGTTTGATCAACTGCCAATTCATAATTAGCGGCCTTTAAAAGAACTTTAGCTTGCTCGTTTGACGTCGTCTCTAGTAAAACATATCGCTTACTACTATCACTTAATTCAGTAGTAGACATTGCTTTCATTATTTTACCTTCATTTAAAATAATAAAGTGATCAACAATTTTCTCTAATTCACCTAAAATATGACTTGAAATCAAGAACGCTGTCCCGCGTTTAGATAACTTTAAAACAAGTTCGCGGACATCACGTGTTGCTTGAGGATCTAATCCGTTCATAGGTTCATCTAAAATAATTAATCTTGGTCTATTTAATAAAGCTAATGCAATTCCTAATTTTTGCTTCATTCCTAATGAATATGATTTAGCTTTACGATTAATGTAATCTGTCATATGCAAATCAGCAACAATTTCATCTAATTCTTCTTTGGTATTGATTTCAGAGAATAATTTTAAATGATCATAGCCACTTAAAAATGGATAGATACCAGGATATTCAATTAAGGCACCAACTTCTTCTAACCCTTGATGGCTAGTTGTTGATACAATTTTACCGTCAATTGTTATTTCTCCAGTTTGGTAATTTGATAATCCAAGAATTGATTTCATGATGGTTGTTTTACCAGCGCCATTAGCACCAACAAGCCCAACAATCTCACCTTCTGCGATTGTAAAATTAATACCTTTGAGGACTACCTTTTTACCGAAACTTTTAGTTAAATTGTTTATTGTTAACATTTCTTTCAAATTGAATCCCTCCCAATAATTGCTTTTACATTCCTATAAACAGTAGTTTAGCACAATTCCCTTTTATTACATACTAACAAGTCTGTAAGGTCAAAATGGCTACCTATTCTTAGAGAAATAGGTAGCCATTTTACTTTTATTTTTTATTTTTCGAAAAAATACGTTGCAATTTTTGACTAATATTTTGTGGACGATAAATAACAATATAAGCAACAATGACTGTAATACAGCCGCTTATCAAGCCATATCCTATTTTTTCCCCAATTGTATCATAATTAACTACAGCCATTAAAATAGCTATATAAGCCGTTGTAAAAATGAGTAGTGGTAGTTTTAAATAATCGAATTGTAAATAAGGACTATCCTGTTCTAATGATAATTTGTTGAAATAATGAACTGCCATCACTATCATCAATAACCCAGCAATCAAGTATATAAATCCTAGTACAAGATAATAAGTATTAGACATGTCTTGCGTTTGATCAAAAATGAATCCTTCAAAGTAAGCAAACCATATCAAGGCCGAGCCAGTGAATCCCAACGCAGTGACGACAGATGCTACAACCCGACGAACTAAAACACCTACCACAAGGCCAACACTGTATAGCGCAATCAATTGACTACTATCTAAGAATAAATGTATCATTCTATCTGATATAAAATTTGGATTACTTACTGAGATAGCTACATCAGCAACAAATGTTGTTATAATTGAACCTACAATAAAAGTAAGTAAGGCAGGTAGTAACATTAGACCAATTTTTTTTAAGAAAATGCGTTTTCTAGAAAATGAGCTTGAAAATATAAATTCATTAAATTTAGTTTGCATATCATACATATTAGTAAATATCCCTAATAAGATAGCACCCAGACTAAAAATAACTAGTGCTGTTTTTGCATTTTGAAATGTACCATCATGAATACTTACATCTTTTATTTTAATATTATTTTTTTCATATGTTGCTCTGCTAACTGAACCTATTTTACGATGATCCGCTTTTGCCGAATCTTTTTCACTTTGAACAAACTCTGTATAAGTAAGATTGGCCGCGTCTATTCCCGTAGTGTCAACCGAATTATGTAGTGTAAACCCCATAACAACCACAATAAGTGCAACAAGTGATAAAACAATCCACTTATATCTCTGCCAAATAATCTGATTCAATCTTCTATTAACTGTCACTACTTCCCACCTCCGGTATTTTCTTTAGCCGAAAGACTTGCTCGGAATAAATCTTCCAACGTTAACGGTAATTCTTCGAATAATGCCGGATCTTCAGCTTCAATTTGAGCTTCAATTTCATCTGAATAGTGTTCAAATAAAACAGTGACGACACGACCTTGAATACTCATTGCTCGGCTATTTTCTTTAATGAAAGCTGGAATTTCTTTTGATTTAAACACCAATTGAACTTTTCGTGATTCTGAACGCGTGTCTTCCAAACGATAATCACTCACAATATGTCCATCTTTTAAAACCATTGCGCGATCGATTAATCGATCTAATTCTTCTAAATTATGTGAAGAAATAAGTACACTTCGCTGGTCTTCAGCAACGGCATCAATAATAATTTGGAAAACTTGTTTACGGACAATTACATCTAACCCGTCCAGTGGTTCATCTAAAATAACATATGGTGCACCAGTGGAAAAGGCCAAAATAATATTAAATAATCCTTGCATCCCTTTAGAAAATTGACGATATTTTGTTTGTTTAGGTAGGTTGTATTCTGTGACCCAATTATCATATTTTTGACGATCAAACGTTTGATAAGCGAGTTCATAGAATTCGACAATCTTATCTATTGTGTAGCTGTCTAAAAAATTATTCTGTGTATCTAAATAAAAGAGTTTTTCCTTCAATGATGAATCTTCTTTCATCCATTGATCATCAATTAAAATATCACCTTGATCTGGTATGTATTGGCCTGAAATTGATCTGAATAAGGTTGTTTTACCAACTCCATTACGACCAATTAGACCCACTATTTCCCCTGGGACTAAAGACATATTAATATCATTAAGTATCTCTTTGTCACTAATTTTCTCTGATAAACCTTTAATTTCAAATCCCATTCTTAGTCCTCCTTTTCAAAATACGACTTAACCCAACCCTGAATCTCATCTTCTTGGACACCGAGATAGGTCACTTCTTTAATCGTATCTAACAATGCCTCACGATTTTTTTGGATTTGTCGTTCATCGCGATTGCTCTCATTATTGGCTTTGACATATGTCCCTCGACCTTTAACTGTCACGATTACATCCTGTGATTCTAAAACTTTATACGCTTTACTAACCGTATTTGGATTCATTTCATGAATTTTAGCCATTTCTCTAACTGACGGCAACTTGTCTTCTGTCTGCAAAATTCCTTTAAAAATATCTTCTTTTATACCTGATATCAATTGTTCATAAAACGGTTTACTACTCGTCTTATTAATTTGCAATTATCTCACCTCATCCATGTGTACTATAATACATAGTACACATATTAAATACAACCCTTTTAGACATAAAAAAAGAGATAATAACAAATTGTTATTATCTCTTTCAATTACATTTATTAAACTGTAGCGTTCACAAAGGCTTGGAATAAACCTTCTGGACGTTGTGGTCTTGATAAAAATTCTGGATGGTATTGAGCTGCCACAAAGAATTTATTTTCAGGAATTTCAACAACTTCAACTAAACGATTATCTGGAGATGTTCCAGCAAAAACCAATCCTTTATCAGCAAGTTGTTCACGGTATTCGTTATTAAATTCATAACGATGACGGTGACGTTCTTGGATAACTTCTTGATTATCATAAGCTGCAGCTGCTACCGTTCCTGGTTTTAATTTACATGGATATAAACCAAGACGTTGTGTTCCACCCATATCTTCAACATCTTCTTGATCTGTCATCAAGTCGATAATGTTATGTGGTGTTTCTGGAACAGCTTCAGTTGAATGTGCGCCTTGGAGCCCAACAACGTTACGTGCAAATTCAATACATGCCATTTGCATACCAAGACAAACACCTAAGAATGGAACATTATTTTCACGCGCATATTGAATTGAAAGAATCATCCCTTCAAGTCCACGATTACCGAATCCTCCTGGAACGATGATTCCATCAGCATCTTGCAACGTTTCAACAATATTACTTTCATCTAATTTTTCTGCATCAACCATTGTGATTTTAACATCAGCATCAACAGTGTATCCAGCATGTTTCAATGCTTCGGCAACAGAAATATAAGCATCTGGCAATTTAACATATTTACCAACCAACGCAATATTGATTGTTTTCTTCAAATTTAAAACTTGTGTTTCAAGTTTTTGCCATTCAGTCATATCTGCTTCTGGTGTTGTTAATTTCAAATGATCAACAACGATTTGGTCCATTTTTTGTTTTTGTAACGCTAAAGGAATCGTATATAATGTATCAACATCCATTGATTCAATAACGGCTTCTGGTTCAACATCACAGAAATTAGCTAATTTATTACGCATATCTTGCGAGATATGTTCTTCAGTCCGAACAACCAACATATCTGGTTGAATACCCAATCCGCGTAATTCTTTAACACTATGTTGTGTAGGTTTCGTTTTCATTTCACCTGCAGCTTTTAGGTAAGGAATCAATGTTGTATGAATATAAATAACATTATCTGAACCGACATCAGCTTTCATTTGACGTAATGCTTCAAGGAAAGGCAATGATTCAATATCACCAACAGTTCCACCTATTTCAGTAATTACAACATCAGAATCCGTTGTTGTTCCAGCACGCATAATTTTTTCTTTAATTGTATTTGTAATATGTGGTATAACTTGAACTGTGGCACCCAAATAATCACCACGACGTTCTTTTTGTAAAACTTCTGAATAAATTTTACCAGTCGTTACGTTTGAATATTGATTTAAGTTAATATCAATAAAACGTTCATAATGACCAAGATCTAAATCAGTCTCTGTACCATCATCAGTTACGAAAACTTCCCCATGTTGATAGGGACTCATTGTTCCTGGATCCACATTGATATAAGGATCAAACTTTTGAATAGTAACTTTCAAGCCTCTATTCTTTAATAAACGGCCAAGAGATGCTGCAACAATCCCTTTACCAATTGACGAAACAACGCCACCTGTAACAAATATATATTTGGTCATTATAAATCTCCTTTGGGTTAATTTTTGTGGGGATTCTGTGTTTGTGGCCTGATAGTTATTGTTCATTATGTCTATAAAAAACAACAAGCCCCCTAAGCCGAGTAGAATAATCTAATCAGTGTAGGGAGCTTGTATCAACCGTGCGTTTGTCCTCGCAAGAAATACCTGCGAGGCGCCCAAAAAATATATTACAGGGTTTTGACGAAATCGTCAAGTCCTTTTAATTATTTTCCTCGTCGTCTTCTGCATCTTCATCGGATATTTCAGATAATTGATCTTCAATACCTTCTGGTAATTCTTCTTCATCATCAGAATTACTATCAGCTATTTCATCTAAATCTTTATCATAACCTTTAATTTCTGTATCTTCATCATCATCTTCGTCGTCATCTTCATAAGTTGCATCTAAATCGTCGTCCTCAGGATCATCATCATTGTAATCAATAACGTCATCATCATCAGCGGCATCTGCTAAGAAAGCATTAACTTTCTTACGTTTTTTACGTTTAGGACGATCTTCATCGTCTTCATCTTCTACATGAGCAACAGCTTCATCGATTGAATCGAAGGGATACCATGAACGTAATCCCCATAAGTTCTCTCCAAGTGAAATGAAGCTACCATCAGCATTTAAATCTGTGTAAAATTGTGATAAGCGATCTCTCACTTCTAAATCATTTTTACCAAGATATGTTTGGATTTCATTAGTTAAGTCAGCAAAACCCATGACGTCACCATGTTGCGATAAGATTGCGTGAGCAACCTCGATCATTGATAACTCGTCTTTGTTTTGGCCATCGAATTGTTTAAGCTCCAACTAGCACACGTCCTTTCCAAAAGTCTACTCTTAATCATACATTTTTATGCCGTAAATTGCAATCGTATATTATAGTCTCCCAACAATTCACCGCTTGTTGTTAAGCGATAATCAATATCAAGTGATCCCGAAATTGGTTGGCTATTTAACTGACTTTTTAATTGCGTTGTTTCAATTTCAATTGGAATACGACCATACGCTGTTTTATAAACCCCATTAATTTTTTTTTGCGCTAAAAAAATTAATTTTGTGCGTATATCATCTGTTTCTCGAGTTAATTGAATTTCACCATCATCTTGCAATTTAAAGGTAACTGGATTTTTTTTACCAGACTCTGCGTCTTCTTCTTTATATCTGATATACATCCCATCGCCTAAACGAACGAGTTGTCCCGTTGTTTCGATGACATAGCGTTCAACTTCGCCTTCTTGTGTTTTAATTGTTTCCAAATGGATCGCAATTTGTTTATCTAACGTGATTGCCATACAACTTAATTCCTCCATTCACCTTATCGTTTCACTGTATTATAACTTAGATTTAAATGAATGTCGTTACCTATAATCATCATTATGTCATGACTAAATTACGAATGTTCGTTATAATAGAAGTATTACGAACTTATTTACTATCTAAATTTTCGAGGAGGGATTCTATTGCTCGAACAATCGCCGTTACTTGCTAGAGAAAAAGTGTTACGTGATCCTATTCACGATTACATTTATGTGCAACATCAAGTTATTTTAGATTTAATTAATACTAAAGAATTCCAACGTTTACGCCGAATTAAACAGCTCGGTACAACTTCATTAACTTTTCATGGAGCGGAACATTCACGTTTCACCCATTCCGTGGGTGTTTATGAAATCACACGTCGAATCTGCGATAATTTCCAACGAAATTATCCAAGCAAAGAAGCTGGCGACGGTTTATGGGACGACTCCGAAAAATTAGTGGCGTTATGCGCTGCTCTTTTACACGATATCGGCCATGGTCCATACTCACATACTTTCGAGCACATTTTCAAAACGGACCACGAAGCTATCACTGCTCAAATTTTAACTGATCCATCAACTGAGATTAATCAAGTTTTAGCAAAAGTTTCTGCTGATTTCCCAGAAAAAGTGGCAAGTGTTATTCAAAAAACGTACCCTAATCCACAAGTTGTCCAATTGATTTCGAGTCAAATAGACGCTGATCGAATGGATTACTTATTACGTGATTCTTACTACACTGGTACAAATTATGGTACATTTGACTTAACTCGGATTTTACGTGTGATGCGTCCTTATAAAGGCGGGATTGCATTTGATATCAATGGGATGCATGCCGTTGAAGATTATATTGTCAGCCGATTCCAAATGTACGTCCAAGTTTATTTCCATCCTATTTCTAGATCAATGGAAGTTATTTTAAGTCATTTATTAAATCGGGCTAAATACCTATACGAAAATAATCGCTTAAGTGCCGAGGATTCACCAAAATTATTGATTCCACTTTTTAAAAATGAATTTTCATTAGATGATTATTTACAATTAGATGACGGTGTTTTAACCACTTACTTCACGGAATGGCGTCAAAATACTGATAATATCTTAAGTGACTTAGCTGTCCGTTTCCTGGATCGCAAACCATTTAAATCAATCAAATTTGATGAAGAGACTGTTGATTTATTACCTACTCTAGAACGTCTTATTGAATCAGCTGGCTTTCAACCTGACTACTATACGGCAGAAAATGACAGTTACGACTTACCTTATGATGCCTATGATCCAACCAAAGATAAGCCGCGCACCCAAATCGAATTAGCTCAAGAAGATGGTTCACTTGTTGAATTATCTAGCGTCAGTGACCTCGTTGCTTCTATTACTGGTAAAGTATCAGGCGACCGTCGTTTCTTCTTCCCAAGAGAATTAGTAAAATCAGAGAACGATTTATTCACTGACATTTATACACAATTTAGAACTTATCTTAATAATGATACTTTAATCAACCCAAAGGAGAATACACAACATGACAATTAAATTAATCGCAATCGATATTGACGGTACTCTCGTTAATGATAAAAAAGAAATCGCCCCAGAAACTATTACTACTATTAAAGCTGCTAAAGCTGCTGGCATCAAAGTTGTCCTTTGTACCGGACGTCCTTTAACAGGCGTTACAAAATACTTAGAAAAACTCGGTTTAACATCAGATGATGATTTTGTTATTACTTTTAACGGTGCTTTAGTTCAAGTTTCAGGCTCTGGTGAAGTTTTAATTCATCATACGTTAGATATTAATGATTACAACATAATCGAAGAAACAAGTCGTGAATTAAACGTCCATGTTCATGCTGAAGATCAAGCATTAATGTATACACCTAATGCTGATATCAGTGAATATTCTGTGGCAGAGTCATTCTTAGTTCAAATGCCTATTCGTTTCCGAAAACCTGAAGAAATGGACAAGAATATCGTCATTTCGAAAATGATGTATATTGATTATCCTGAAGTTATTACACGTGTCGTTAAGGAATTACCCGCAAAAATTACCGATAATTATTACTACGTTCAAAGTGAACCTTACTTTTTAGAACTCCTAAACAAAAATGCCAGCAAGGGAAATGCCGTTATGTCCTTGGCTGATAAATTAGGTTTCACCAAAGACGAGGTTATGGCACTTGGTGATCAAGGTAATGATTTATCAATGATCCAAGCAGCAGGTCTAGGTGTTGCCATGGGTAACGCCATTCAAGAAGTTAAAGATAATGCTCAAGCAGTAACTGCTACTAACGTTGAGTTAGGTGTTGCTAAAGCAATCCAAAAATATGCATTAGCTGATTAAATAAATTAAAAACGGACCTAACTTTGAATAATCAAAGTTAGGTCCGTTTTTTTGGCGAATTATCTTCTAAACAACAATCGCATAAATTCTCTAAAAGATAACTTTGATTGCTTAAATTGTTTATATAATGATCCAGCATTTTCTGCAAATCCACCATCTACAAAGTATGCTCCTACAGCAAAACACAAAACGATGATAATACCCAAAAAAATATTCATGACATCATCTCCCTAGTTTAAATAGTCACTAATACAGCAATCAAAATCAATAATGCACCAACAATAAAACAACTACGCATCAATGGTGATATTTTAAGCGGACGATTTTTTTTACTTCCTACACTTTTAACATCAATTTTACGTTCATTATAATCTTCTTTAGATTCACCTTTATCTCGTCGTTTAAACCAGCCAGCGAATAGTTGTGCTTGGCTCAAAATTAATATAATGCCGACTAGAATTAATATAATGCCAATATAAAAATATACATTAGATAAAGAAAAACTATCCCCTCCAACACGGATCCAGATAATCGCAGTAATGATTGCCAGTACACTTAATAAAAATGTGACATTCCTTTTAGCCTGTTTCATGATAGTTAGTTCCTCGCTCGCTTTTAATTTGTGCTTTGATTATATCATTCAAACCTATTAACTCACAATTTTCAGTTCACTTATCCTATAAAATCCGTTATACTTTAAGATACAGTTAACCAAATTAAAGGAGACTCATCAAACATGTTAAAAGAATTTAGAGATTTTATCACTCGCGGAAATGTGATGGATTTGGCAGTCGCTGTTATTATTGGTGGTGCATTTACAACAATCGTTAAGTCTTTCACAACTAACATCATTGGTCCTATCATTGCACTTGTCGTCGGTAAAGTTGACTTGTCAGGGATCGTTCTCACAATTGGTGATACAACTTTCAAAATCGGACAATTTTTAGACGATGTCATTAACTTTATAATCGTAGCCTTTGTTATCTTTATGTTGCTTAAAGGAATCACAGCACTTAGAAATGCAACAAGTAGATCTAATGATAAGGAAGAAGAATCTTCAGAAACGACATTAACACCTACAGAAGAATATTTAAAAGATATCCGTAACTTACTAGCTGAAAGAGATAGTGACTTACCTCGAGAAGCATCAAAAAAAATTGAAGAAAAAATTGCAAAAGAAGACTAAATAATAATTAATAAAAACTTGATTCTGATTTTTAATCGGAATCAAGTTTTTTTATTTTACTTATATTTTATCTTTTTTACATCACATTTTCTTCACAACTACTTGTTATGATAACTTCATACCTTAATTAATAACTTTTAAATTTTAATTTATTTCCCCGAATAAATTAATTTAACTCATAACTAATTTCTCCCCTGAAATTAATTATCTCTACTCCCTTTTTCCGTCAGTCTCCCCGGACTGACGGTTTTTTTATACCCTTAAAATTAAAGTGTATCGACTATAAAATCATAATATTCAAGCGTTATAATCTGTAGTAATAAATAACAATCTAAGATTATTTTGGTCCCCCTTTTTAACATTACGAGTACTGTCTCTAATTAAATATACGTTTGAAGTCTAAGTTTAATGCCCAACCTAATTGGTTATATTCTCAGATTAGACACAAGACTATTCTGAGAATCGATTAGCTCTATAATAAATTAAAAAGAGAAGTCTCCAGATTGATTTCTGATTACTTCTCTTTTTAATTAGTTTTTATTCTATTTTTTTAACTTTTTTTCTAGTTCTAATATCTTTTTTGTTGTTAATTCATTAAGTTTAGCAGAACTAATTATTACTTTTCGTCTAGCTTTCTTATATTTATATAAACATACACATAAGTAAATGTAGAAAGCAATCCAAATACAAAATAATACTAAAGGCATAACAAGATAAACTAGATCATAACTATTCATTATTTTTCCCTTCTAATCTACTTATTTGTTCTTGTTGCTTCTTTTCCACATCATTAAGTTCGGTAATTTCTTTTTTATATTTCCGCATTTTTAAAATCATAAATACAAGCGTACCAATTAATAAAAATATTAATACTTTTATCTCAAATTCTATCATATTCTTCTCCTTCTATATTATTAAGGAACCTACAAAGACTATGAAAATAGTAACTAAAGTTACCCCAAGTTCTGCCCCAACACTAGTTACTGTACTAGACGTACTAAAAGCCATAGATATTTTGGGTAACTCTCCTGCATAATCAAAGTCAGGCTCTCTAAATTTTTTAATATAATATTATAATCTTGTACCGGATATGGATCACTCCCTATTCAATTAGACTCTTCATAAAGTATCTTAATTCCATAAATTATTTCACCTTTAATTAATTGACTAATTATTCAACCCTTATTCAATCAAAATATTATAGAATAGACTTGATAGGTTACAAACAATTCAAATGAATCTTTAATTTTCATTTACCTTCTGCTAGCCTTAAACAGTCTTATAAGTTATAATTTAACAATTCTTGAGCTAAAAGAACCATAGCAACACTTTCTTAAACTATATTTACTACCTTTTAATATACACTTTATCAATTTTAAAGGGTAGTAGAAAAGTTGTATTTAATAATCAGCTCAAATAGTGCTTTATTCTAAGAAAATCTTTATGTAAAAACTACTAAAATATTATATATCCTATACTTTCACCCCACAAAAAAAGTAATCATATTTTATCCTTTTTACGTCACATTTTCTTCACAACTACTTGTTATGATAACTTCATACCTTAATTAATAACTTTTAAATTTTAATTTATTTCCCCGAATAAATTAATCTAACTCATAACTAATTTCTCCCCTGAAATTAATTATCTCTACTCCCTTTTTCCGTCAGTCTCCCCGGACTGACGGTTTTTTATGTTGAATTTGAATACTTTAAGAATAGTAAAAAACAGCCCTAGCATTACCTGCCGGGACTGTCTAAATTAATTTAATTTACCTAGTGATATTCACTTAAAATCACTTTGATAGATATATTTTATATTAGTACCTGGTTTGGACGAAGTTAAAAACACTAAATTAAAAGAACGATTACCAGAGCCTTTTCTAATAATTGCTTTTAAAGTCTTATGATTTATCCCGACATGCAGCGAAGAATCAGATTCACCTTTTTCATTAAGCATATCAGATTGGGTCACATCATAAGAACTATTCATAACAAATAGCCCTCCGAGTGGAAAGTCACCATCTTTTTTTGATTCAATATCGACATCAATACTGTCATTGTAGTAAGCTTCGTCTGAGTCTTTAGTGACGTGATGCTTGATTTTAGTAAATACAAATTTTTCATTTACTATTTTTTGATGATTAGATGTTACAAACACATTCTTAATTTGACTGTTTTTATATTGTTCGGTTACTGCTGCATGAGCATTCCATAACCATACAGCGCTTGCTAGTAAGCAGATGCCTCCCAAAATAAGTAATCCTCTCTGACTTAGTTTCCACGAATTTTTATTTTTCATTTTAGAATAACTCTACCTTCTGAAATGTGAATGATTTTATCACTCACTTCGTTTAAGAAAACACTATCATGATTAGAAATAAGGATTGTTTTCCCTGCTGCTTTTTGATCGATAATTAACTGACGCAAAAAGTCTTTTCCACTATCGTCTAGTGCATTACTAGGTTCATCTAATATTAAAATAGGTGCATCATTGATTAAACAACAAGCAATTGAGGCCCTTTTCTTCATTCCTAATGAATAGTGTTTAATCGCACGCTTATCATTAGGATCTAGTCCAACATAAGTTACCATTTCGTTCAATTCATTCTTAGTCATTTTATGACTATTTAGTTGATTAATTAAGTCCAAGTTTTTAAGAACTGAAAAATCTTCTAACATACCAATACTATCCATAGAAAAAGCAATGCTGCTTGAAAAAAGTTCATCTACTCTGATATATTTTCCATTAACCCAAACTTCACCTTCAGTAGGCTTTACAAACCCAATAATCGTATTAAATATCATGGATTTCCCAGCACCATTTGGCCCACTGAATCCACAAACGATTCCTTCTTCAATTGATAAATTGATATCTACTAAAATATCTTTTTGCTTAATTCTTTTGGAAATGTTTTTCAACTCTATTATTTTCATTTTTACACTACTTTCTTTAAATAAAATCAATATCTTTAATTTTTATAAGTGAGATAATGATGCAACTCAATATAATCGTTAATAAAATTATAATGTTAACCGAATTATGATTAGGGTTAAATCTAGAGAGCATTGTTGCGTCTATAATGGATATGTGAGAAATATAAACATCTAATATTATGACTGCTAAACTCCCTATTAAGGGTAGTATAAAATCATCTAATAAAAATGACGCTGTTGATAACAATACAAGATAGGTGAAACTAAATATAAATAGATAACTATAGAAAGCTAAATGTGAGATACCAAAACCGTTTATAATCACTATCAAAAAATAAAAAAAACTATTATAAATTCCTAACATCAATAAATTGCTAAATAAATAATTTTTATATCCAATATTATGTAGAATTTTAAAATCTGATTTCCATAGTAACATTTGTGAATTTCCAATAGCTAATGCTGGAGAAATCACAAAGATGAACCAAAATAAAGGAAAAGATTCTCCCTCAGTATCTAACGAAGCACCATATAGTAAGCTCGTCATACCACTCACTTGATCTCTTTTGCACAATATGATCATCATCGTTAGCATAATAAAAATGAGCACCGTACGCCATTTAGAATAATAAATCGTTAAATAAATATTTCTAAAAACTAAGATACTGAAAAACTTCAATTTATAGAGTATTCTTTTTTTGATAAAATCCATCTTTGAAAAACCTCCAAAATAATAAAAAAGAGTAGTATAAAGAATATATTTTGAATTAAATATAACGTGTTAACACTATATCCAAGACTGATTATGCCATGATTAAAAAACAATCTAATCCCTCTTTCGTTCAAAAATATTTCTAATTGATAATAACCATAAATTAAAAATAACGATATAATTTTATTTCCTGTGAGGCAATAAAAGGACGCTATTAAATTATAAAAAACATACATTGCGATAAAATAAATAACCATTGTAACTAGCTGATAGCCATTTATATTATATTTTAAATTATCCTTATTTAAAATTAAAAAAAGGATTCCAGAGATAACAAATGCACAAATATATATGGCATAAAAGTAATTCACTTGTACTCTCAAAAAAGAAAAAGGTTTTCTTATATAATACATAATTGGAAATTTAGAACCCTGAAAGGGTAATAATATCAATATTGGAAAGAAAAGAATCATTATATTTTCAATATTTAAACTATTTTGTAGTCCTCCTTGGACTACGTCAATAAAGGAACTATTCTTTTCATTACCTAAAAATAAATAATATTCAAAAAGAGATAAAATAATTAATAAACAGAACGTAAGAATATCTATTACCCAGTCACGAGACCGTTTAGTTTTTAAATATATTTTAAATAATCGCATTACGTTTTACTCCCATAAAATTAAAAAGATAAGCTACAATGAGAACCAAAAACAAAATCCCCATAATAAATGATAAAGGAGGTAGGCCCTCCGCGGGTCCTCCTACCATAGGAAGCGACAAAGGTGCAGCAAGATAAAAAGGAAATACAGCAGCTAAAACACTTATAAATAAGCACAGTAAAAAACTAAAACTAACCACACTATAAATTGTTTTTACATATAAACTAACACTCGCGGCAACTACAGAAAAAACACCTGCGAACAAACCTGCAAGTAAAATATAAAATAAAATCCCCGTATATGATTGCTGGAAAAGGTCCTTCATAAAATATGTTGAATTCGATGCAAGTCCCAGATTATTATTTAATACAGCATCTAATGGTTGATTAGGGAATAAACACCATGCTACTAATAAATCCAATAATAAAGGTAGTATCCCAATCAAAAATCCTGAAATAAAGCTTAAGCTAAATGAATGAATAGAATAATTAATAATTCCCTTTTTTTGTACATATTGTTTAATAAAACCTGTTTGTTTATCCTCGAAGACAATTAGATTCAAACCAATCACTGAAAATAAAGGTAATAACAAATAAAATAAAGCTGAAAAATCGCTACCAGTACCACCTATACCTATCCATGTTGTAATCACAGTAAAAGTTAAATTAGAACCATCTAGATAAGTCCTATTAGGTAACATATCCATAGACACGTGAACTACTATTAAAGCAAAACCCACTAATATGCCATAAAAATATTGTTTCTTCGCCATACGCGACAGCCAATAAGAATTCATTTTTTTCACACCAATCTTTTATTTTAATATAATGCGTAAGAGAGCACATTATTTCTTCTTATCTATCAGGTTTCCAATTACCATCAGCACTACCATATGCATGAATACTATTTACAATATATGCATTGTTTCCTGTTCCATACCACTCTACTAAATAATTAGTTAATTTTGTCTGTCCTTTAGATTTAATAACATATTTTTTTCCTTTAGAAACAGATACATTTCCTGTACGACCAGCCTTATAAGAGTGTCCCCAAGCTTCCACACGTATTTTTCCCGATATCTTTTTGATGTTTAATTCATACGCAGTTTTACTCCACTTTTGAATTCTATAAGTTTCGTCCCAAGGATCATTCCATCTATTAGCAAGATGAACATAATTCGGATTGTTAGCCTCTACACGATCTGAACTTAAAATTGCTATACCAAAAACACATATTGCAACTAAAATAAATGACATTAATTTTTTCATAAAAACTCCTTAAAATTCTCCCTTACGCATTTAATATTATATATAAATAATTAACTCAAAACAATAATATTCAAGTTAAAAAAGACTTTTATAATTTATATATAATATAAAATTAATGCTAATATTAATAAAAAATCACTTTAATGTTGTTTATCATTCTTAGTAAGATCTATTAAGTCCTAAGATATTCAAGTAAACAGACTGCTTACTACTCTAACGTACTAACTACGAGAAGAACTTTCTTCCTTTTTACGTCACATTTTCTTCACAACTACTTGTTATTATAACTTCATACCTTAATTAATAACTTTTAAATTTTAATTTATTTCCCCGAATAAATTAATCTAACTCATAACTAATTTCTCCCCTGAAATTAATTATCTCTACTCCCTTTTTCCGTCAGTCTCCCTGGACTGACGGTTTTTTTATGTCCTAAATTTGGATACAAAAAAAGTTAGACAACATTAGTTATCTAACTTTCTTAACTTTATTTTTCATTATGGAAACGATTTTTAAATAATGGACTAACTGGTTTGTTTTCATGAATTCTCGTGATTGCATCCCCAATTAATTGACCCACTGAAATTTGAACTAATTTATCAATTTTCTTATCTTCAGGTAACTGAATTGAATCTGTTACGATAAATTGCTTAATAGGTGATTTTGCAATTCTTTCAACAGCTGGACCTGATAAAACCGGATGAGTTGCACTTGCGTACACTTCAGTTGCACCGGCATCCATTAAAGCCTGAGCAGCAAGCGTAATTGTTCCTGCCGTATCAACCATATCATCAATTAAGATACAACGTTTGCCTTCAACGGTACCAATAATGTTCATCACTTCAGCAACGTTAGCTTTAGGACGACGTTTATCAATAATTGCAATAGGTGCTTTCAAGAATTCTGCTAATTTACGAGCACGTGTCACTCCACCATGATCAGGTGAAACGACAACAGAATCTTTATCTAATCCTTCGGTTAAGAAGTAGTCAGCTAATAAAGGTGCACCCATTAAATGATCAACTGGGATATCAAAGAATCCTTGAATTTGAGCAGCATGCAAATCAAGCGCTAAAATTCTTGTTGCACCAGCTTTTTCTAACATGTCAGCAACTAATTTTGCTGTAATTGGTTCCCGTGAACGTGCTTTACGATCTTGACGAGCATAACCATAGTAAGGAATAACGACATTAATTGATTTAGCACTTGCGCGACGCAAAGCATCAATCATAATTAATAATTCCATAATATTGTCATTGACGGGTGCAGATGTTGATTGAACAATGTAAACATGATCTCCACGAATACTTTCTTCAATATTAATTCTGATTTCACCATCACTAAAGCGATCTACAGAGGTTTTACCTAATTTAACACCAACAGCATCAGCAATTTTTTCAGCCAATGGTTTATTCGAGTTCAAAGCAAAAATTTTCAACTTTGGATCAAAATAATGTTCTGACATATGTGCCTCCAGTTATTTAATTTTCCCTACTTAAAATTTTAAATATTAATCAAGTAAATTGCAAGTTAAAATCCGATAAGAATTCGCTTACTAATCAATTTCTGGTGCATGAGCTACTGGTAATTTGTCAAAATAACCTTTTTTATTCACTTGACGACCACGAGCAATACCCATATCGTGTGAATCAATATTATCTGTAATTGTTGATCCGGCAGCGATAAATACATGATCACCAACTTCTAGTGGTGCAACTACATTAGATCCACTACCAATAAATGAATGATCACCAATGTTGGTATGGTGTTTATTAACGCCATCATAATTAACAAAAACGACGCCGCAGCCGACATTAATATCTTTACCTAAAGTGGCATCCCCGACATAAGTCAAATGACCAACTTTAGTACTCTTACCGATAGTTGCATTTTTAATTTCTACAAAATTACCGATATGAGCAGCTTCACCAATATGTGCTTGAGGACGTAAGTGACTGTATGGTCCAATGTTACTCATTGTTTCCATTTCAGAATCTTCAAGATATGATGACGTAACAGTTACCTTATCATGAATAATACTATCAATAATTTCAGAATGAGCACCAATGACACAATCTTCACCAATGACTGTATTACCTTTTAAGTAAACGCCTGGTTCTACAATTGTATCTGAACCAATTTTAACATTATATTCGATGTAAGTCGTCTCAGGATCAACTAAAGTCACACCATTGCGCATATGTTTTTCGTTAATCCGGCGTTGCATAACTTTAGTTGCAGCAGATAAAGCCACACGATCATTTACACCCATTGATTCAGAGAAATCTTTCATGCGGTAAGCTGCGACTATCTTACCTTGTTTTTTAAGAATTTCCATAACGTCAGTTAAGTAATATTCACCTTGTGCATTATCATTTGTTACTTCATGTAAAGCTTCAAATAAAGTTTTATTATCAAAACAGTACACACCTGTGTTAATTTCTTGAACATTAGCTTCTTGAATTGTGGCATCTTTTTGTTCAACAATTTTTTCAACAATCCCAATATCATTACGAATAATTCGACCGTAACCCGTTGGATCTTCTGCTTGTGCTGTTAGAACAGTTGCAGCAGCACCTTTTTCTTTATGATATTCAAATAATTCACCAAATGTTTTGGCAGTAAGTAACGGTGTATCACCATTAGCAATAATGGTCATACCCTCTTTATCTTTTAAGATTTTTTCTGCTTGAAGGACAGCATGACCAGTTCCCAATTGTTCTGCTTGAAGAACATATTCTGAGCGATTGCCTAACGTTTCTTCAACCTGCTCAGCACCATGTCCCACAATAGTAACAACTTCATCCATATTATTTGCTTCAATTTCCGATAAAACGTGGTCAACCATTGGACGCCCAGCAATCGGATGTAACACTTTATATAGTTTAGATTTCATTCTTGTACCTTTACCGGCAGCAAGAATAATGGCATATTTAGCAACTGTCATTAGATAGTCTCCTCCAATTATATTCTAATATTCTACCTTAATAATAGCTTAAACCCGTATGCGTTGCAAGATTTCGAATAAATATGCTTACTTTATTCGAAATTAAAAAACACTTGATTTTAAATTATTATTGGAATTTTCTAAAAAAAACTTAATGTTAAATTTAACATTAAGTTTTCATATAAATTATCTATTAACTTTTTATTTTTTAAATGTTTTTGTTAAATAATTTCCTTCACTAACATGAATGGTTTTGTCTGTATGATTAATTTCATCAACTTTTAACAATGAACTATAATCATCAACAATTCGGTCACCACTAAAGGCGCCCTCAGCGAAAACGGAAATACCGACTAAGTTTGCTTCAAACTCTTCGATTAAACTCTTCATTCCGTTAACTGTGCCGCCACCCTTCATGAAATCATCTACGATTAATACGTTAGCACCACGTTTTAAACTACGCTTTGATAATTCCATTTTTTCAATACGTTCACTCGAGCCAGATACATAGTTAACACTAACGGTTGAACCCTCGGTAATTTTTGAATCGCGACGCACAATAACAAATGGCACATTCAAAAATGTTGAGACACTTTGTGCGATGGGTACACCTTTAGTTGCAACTGTCATAACGGCATCAATTTTTTGGTCTAAGTACTCTGTTGCAATCAAGCGTCCTACTTGACGTAAAACGTCAGGACGGCCAAGTAAATCAGATAGATAGACATAGCCACCAGGTAATAACCGATCTTTTTCTGATAACTCCTCAGTCATTGATTCAATAAATTCACGTGCTTCTGCTTCATCAATAGATGGAATAAAACGTGCACCGCCAGCTGCGCCAGGAATTGTTTCTAGCGTTCCCGTGCCTCGCTCTCTAACTGTACGTTTTACAATCGCAAGATCTTCACTGATTGATGATTTAGCTGATTCATAGCGTTTTGAGAAATACGTCAAAGAAACCAACGTATGTGGTCTTTCTAGCAAATAACGAGTCATATCAATTAATCGATCGCTTCTTCTTGTTTTCATATATATATCAGGCCTTTCTTTTAAACATATCTAGTATTCAAAGTGTGATTTTCATTATAACCCGTTTTACCGAATAATAACAGTAAAATGCCAAAATATAATTATTAACGTTCGGTTTTTAATGATTTTCTAATAAAAAAACAAGCTATTTTTAAAAGTAGCTTGTTGATTGTTAATATTCGGTTTTATTTTTGTTTATTAATTTGAAGTCTAACGGATATAACTTTAATAATACTGCATATAATGAAAATCGTAATGAATAATAGCGTAATCGTTGCGCCAGGCGGTGTATTAAATTGGTAAGATGACATTAATCCGCCAACCATCCCTATTACACCAACTATCACACCAATTATAATAACCAGATTAAAGCTACGACCCAATCGCATTGCAATTGCTGCAGGTAAAATCATAATTGCAGAAACGAGTAGTGCCCCGGCAATTGGCATCATTATAGCAATCGTCACACCTGTAACTGCGTTAAAACTAATTGACATCAATCTAACCGGTAACCCTTCAGCAAAAGCCGTCTCTTCGTCAAAAGTTAAAACATACATTGGCTTTTTGAATAGTAGGAAGAGAACGACAATTAATACAGTTAAAATTGCTAAAATGATAACCTGCGCTGAACTAATCGTCACAATTGAACCAAATAAATATTGCTGTACACTCATTGAACTGGCACCTTGATTTAAACTCATTAAAACTAAGGCAATTGATAGTCCGGCAGACATCATAATGGCAATTGAAACTTCTGAATACGTACGGTATAAATTGCTTAAAAATTCAATTAAAACTGAGGCAATTAAAACCACAATCAGTGTGGTAATTGTTGGATTAATATTAACAAACAATCCTAACGCGACCCCTGCTAACGAAACGTGTGACAATGTATCTGCCAAAAGCGATTGCCTTCTTAAAACTAAGAATAATCCCAATAACGGCGTAATTACTGCCATTAAAAGTGAAGCAATTAAAGCTCGTTGCATGAATCCATCGAGAAACATCTCCATTGTGAGTCCTCCTTTCTAACTAATTTAATGTGACGATCAATATATTCTGAAACATCTTCATGATCATGCGTTATCATCAAGATACCTTTATGATGCGTATGGGCTTCATGTTGTAATAATTCGTAGAAATCGTGACGCGATTGTTCATCCATCCCTGTTGTTGGTTCATCTAAAATAAATAAATCAGGATCTGCTGCAAAAATACGGGCTAAACAAACACGTTGTTTTTGACCACCAGATAATTCACCAATTTTATGATTCTTAAAGTTCCACATATTAACTGTTTCAAGTGCTTTTTTTATATGTTCATGATCATTTTTATTCAGACGTCTTAACCAACGATTTTGTTGGTAACGGCCTGATGCTACTAGTTCATATACTGTTGACGGAAACCCCGCATTAAATGATGAAATCTCTTGTGGGATATATCCGACACGTAATTTTTTATTATCTAAATTAGTTTTAGAAATTTCAGCAGTTCCTTTAGCCGGATGTAATAGGCCAAGTACATTTCTAATTAAAGTTGATTTTGCAGCACCATTTTCACCAGTTAAAATGACAAATTCACCCGAATCAATGTGGAAATTAATATCTTGTAAAACAGGTTCTTCATCGTAATAAAAGGTAAGATCTTTGACTTCAATATATTTCATCTATTCTCCTTATTTAACAACCGTTTTTAACGATTTTAAATTATCTTGCATAACTGAAAGGTATGTTTCTCCATTTTCGATTTGAACTTTTGATAGTCCTTCAATTGGATTCAATCCTTTAACCTTAATATTTGTTTCTTTAGCTAGCATATTCGCAATTTTACTAGAATCATTAGATTCAGTAAAAATGGTATCTACATGATACTTTTTAATATACGTTTGTAGCTCTGCCAAACGTCTTGGACTAGGTTCTTCATCCGAAGAAATACCCGCAACCGCAACTTGCGTTAGTCCATATTGTTTTGCCAAGTAAGCAAATGCAGCATGTTGCGTAACAAATGTTTTATTCTTAGCATTTTTAAATGTCGTTTTATATTCTTGATTTAATTCCGTTAATTTTTTCAAATAAGCATTTGTTCGTTTTACATAATACTTTTCATTTTTAGGATCTTGCTGAATTAATTCATTTGAAATGTTTTTAACCATTTTTTTTGCGTTTTCAGGATTTAACCAAATATGAGGGTCATAATTATTAGTCGATGAAAATGAACTTTCCTCTTCTTTATTAGCTAATTCAGCCTCTTCACTTTTCAATTCTTCGTTCTCATCAATCATTTTAATTGAATGACTAGAATTTAAAATCTGCGTTTGTTTTTCATCAATACTTGATTTCAAACTTTTAACCCACGTTTCCATATTATTACTACTATAGATAAAGATATCTGACCTCGCAATTTTACTAATATCCTTTGCACTAGGTTCGTAATCATGCGGTTCTGTCCCGGCAGGCATCAACATTGTTATATCTGCGTTATCGCCTGCAACTGCCTTAGTAAATTCATACACTGGGTAAAATGTCGTGATAACCTGTAATTTATTAGACTCTTTCTTAGTTGCCCCTTGCCCACACCCGGTCAATACAACAACTAACATCGTGAGTACTATGCTTACTAAAATTAATTTTTTTTGCATGGTTTCTCCCTCATTTTTTCAAATCGTAATCTAAATAGTAATCAATACCATTACCGACAAATATTAGAATATCATTTTAGGTACAGCTACGTCAACTTTTTTAAGTGTCACTACGGTGTTAAGCTGTCATTCGTATAAGTTCATCTTGTTATAATAACTGTATTTAAAGTCGACCTGTCAGCAAGTGAACCGTTTCCAATTTAAAAGTGAACTATATCATTAGAATTAAATATAATTTACTATTAATATCTTGCGCGCAAAAAGACGCAACATCATAACTAACCATTAGTTACGATGTTGCGTCTCATTATTTTATCTGGTAACTCTTATTTTACTCTAGAATATCTTGATATAATTCTAATCCTAGCCTATTCATTCCCGGAATCTGCTTATCTTCAGTTCCCGATTCTGACATCGCCACAACTATAAATGCCTTTTTATCTTTTTCTATAATGGCAGCATCATTTTGAATACCATATTCGTTGTATTCGCCTGTCTTATTATAGACTGTAACACCAGTTGGTAAGGACGATGGTAATTTAGTTAGATTTTTATTTTCTTTTAGTAAATCTAGCATTGCCTGATCCGATTGGTTAGACACTAATTTATGATTATACATTTTTTTAAGAATTTTACCCATATCTGTTACTGACGTTTTATTATCGATTCCTGAATTAAGGGCATCTGTATCCATCATTTTTCTTTTAATTGTTGTATTAATTGCGCCTAATTTTTTAATTTCTGTATTAATTGAAGCAAATCCACCAAGTTTATCAATCACAATATTTGCAGCAGTATTATCACTGTCATCAATCATTTTTTCTAATAATTCTTTATATGACAATCTAGTACCTGCGCTCATATTCTGGATTTCTCCCGTTCCACCGACCTTATCCGATTCTGATAAAACATAGCTATCCTTTAGGTTGATGGTCCCTTCTTTTTCCATAGAATAAGCTGTAATTAAAATAAATAATTTAATCATGCTGGCTGATCCTTGCGCATGATTATTTTCAACTACCGGTGCACTACCATCTGTTAACGAAACGTAGACCGAATTTTTTCCATCAACGTCATCCATATATGTTGCAATATCATTCTTAATTTTAACTTTATTTAGTACTAAACTATTTTCTGAAGATTGCGTTTTTTCCGATGTTTTCTTTTCTTTTGAGCTAGATACTGCAGTAGTTGTTTCCTTCGTCGGTACACTATCTTTGTGCGTTAACTTTCCAGCTATAAGATAACCGCCACCCGCTATAATAACAAGTAAAATAATTCCTAAAACTATTTTCATCGGGTTGTTATTTTTAGCTCGTTTTTCTGTTATTTCATTGTTTACTATTGGCGCTGCTACTTTATTAGTATCTTGCGCTTTCGGATTAAATTTAAAGCCACAATTATTGCAAAATTGATCCTCAACCTTATTTGCTATGTTGCATTGCGGACATGTTTTCATAGGAGCAACATTTTTATTTTCTAACGGTTGCCCACAATTATCACAGTATAATGCATCATTTTCATTCTGAGACCCACATTTCGAACAAATTTTCATATCTTCACCTCGTAATTTTTAGGACTTTAACTTATCCTTCATTACATCCCTATTTTTTCTATATATGTACTCAATATCTGTTACTCATAAACTAACTATCAACACTTATGTTTCCTCCATACCTTTCCCCAAATATGGCTTTTATTCTCCCAAAGACAATCCCCCATTTTCTTGCAAATTAGATTAATCTAACACGCTACATTAAATCATGTCTTAGTTATAAAGTTAACCTATATTAGGTAGTATGTAAATAGAAGGATGCGTTCTTAACTAGTCGCTTAATTAGTCATTATCTCCAATTTTTTAATAAAAAAAAGTGCTATCACAAAGTGACAACACTCTCTTCCAACAATAGCTGTACTAAATCCACTAATCTTTAATTTCTGCACCCAGAGAATCCTTAAAATGTGACAGTGCCCATACATGTCCAGCTTGATTAAAACTAGCTGTCGCCTTTTCATGAATGACAATCTTATAGCCCAAATTATATGCGTCAATTGCGGTATGCAAAACACAAATATCTGTGCAAACACCAATTAAATGCACTGTTTCAATTGACCGAGCTCGTAATCTTAAATCTAAATCCGTTCCCGCAAAAGCACTATATCTCGTTTTATCCATCATATAAACATTTGATTTATCTTTATGCGCCTGATACCAAGGCTCCAACTCACCATAGAATTTACGACCGTTTGTACCTGCAATATTATGTGGTGGAAATAAATTAGTTTCTGGATGAAATGGGTCATTTTCATAATGAATATCAGTTGCTAAAACAACATAATCACCTTTTTGTTCAAACTCATTCATTAATTCTATCACTCGAGCTTCAATCTCTTGAGCAGGTTTTCCCGCCGTTAAGTGTCCATCTGTCGCTACAAAATCATTTGTATAGTCAATTTCAATTAAGGCTTCCACAAGTTGTCCCTCATTTTCAGTTGTATTTAATGCCTTCAACATAACAAATTATGCTAATTATCGCAATAAAATCAACTTAACGGTCTCACTAGGTAGACCTCTTCACAGAAACCTTTTAAACTATTGTAGACGTGCTGTGCTCGACTTTTTTTACGACATATCGCAAATACAGTTGGGCCTGATCCACTCATTTCTGCTGCATCTGCCCCAAATTTTATCATTTTTTCTTTTAAACGTGTAATTTCGGGATGACGTTCAGCTGTAATCGGTTCAAGCGCATTACCTAGATTATCAATTATGGCATCCATATCGTCGTCCTCAATTGCATTCACAACGGCGTTTACATTTGGATGAGTGAGTCGCGTATAATCAATTTGTCTAATAATAGTTGGTGTTGAAACACTAATCTTAGGTTTTGCAACCACTAACCAAACAGGGGGTAAGTCTTTTAAAATAGCAATCTTCTCACCACGACCCGTTACATGAGCCGTTCTACTATAAACGCAGTAAGGCACATCAGAATCAATTTTTAAACCAATTTTTGCCAACTCTGCTAAAGATAAATTGAGTTTCCATAATTGATTCAAAGCACGTAAAACGGCTGCTGCATCTGATGAACCGCCACCTAGCCCAGCAGCAACTGGGATTTGCTTCTTGATATGTATTTGGGCACCTTTTTTAATCTGAAATTTATCCTGTAAAATTTTTGCTGCTTTATAGGCTAAATTTCGGTGATCACACGGTAAAAAACCACTATCAGTTTCCACTGTAATGTCCGTTCGATCGTCTAGCGATTTGATATGTAAGTAGTCTGCTAAATCAACTGATGTCATCACCATTCGCCATTCTTGTTCACCATCTTGATGGTTAAATGGGGTGTCTAAACTCAAGTTGATTTTAGCTGGGGCTTTTTCACGAATCTCCATGTTCTCACCTAATCCTATAAGTCCTTAATTAACTCTAATTATACTAATTATTTCTAAAAATAAAAGCCTAAGTTAAGATGTTCTAAAAACATCCCTACCTAGGCTTTTATACTTATTTTTAATCTTCAAAATCAATTTCAATATTTTTTGTTAATACGTCTGTGTAGCTATATGAAACGCGCTCGAATGAATTCTCATCTTGGTTTAAATCGACTACAAAAATAGCTGGGAATGTTTCGCGTAAAATCCCTTTACGTTCTGTAGTTTTCTTTCTACCGGCTTGAGCAACTACCGTTAAATTTTTTCCGACTTGGGCATCTAGCGTACCTTTGATGCTGGCTAAAGTTTCTGGCATGATGGGCTTCACCTTCTTATGTGAAACATCATACCATAGTTTCACAAGATTTGCAATTATACCACATCGAACATCAGTAGTTCAATAAGAAGTTAATTAAATTTCTCTTCTACTTTGATAAGATTGTTAGATAAAACAATAAATTCATGAATACTTAGTTTTTCAGCACGAATTTGAGCAGAAATTTCTGATGCATCCAATGCTGCTTGTAACGCTTCACGAATTTCTGGTGTTTTACCATAAATTGATTGTAAATTATTCCATAAACTTTTACGTCGATGTTGGAAACTTCCTTTAACTAATTTAAAGAAGACCTTTTCACTAATTGGGCGTTCAACGTCGCCTTCTTTTTGATTCAAAACAATAATAGCTGAATCAACATTAGGTTGTGGAATAAAGACGGTTCTTGGAACAACGAATGCGACTTCAGCATCCATTTCATATTGAACGGCTACCGTTAGTGATCCATATGTACGACTACCTGGATCAGCTGCAATTCGTTCTGCCACTTCTTTTTGCATCATAACAACGATTTTATCTAATTTAACCGCCGTTTCTAGTAAATGCATGATAATGGGCGTTGTAATGTAATAAGGTAAATTAGCGACTAATTTTAATGGATGCTGTCCATCAAAATGTTCTTCTACTAACGCTGGTAAATTAGCTTTTAAAATATCTTGTTCCACGATATCAACATTATCATATGGACTTAGTGTTTCGCCAAGTACAGGAATCAAATTTTGGTCAATTTCAATTGCTAAAACATGATGTGCACGTCTTGCTAATTGTTCAGTCAATGACCCAATACCAGGTCCGATTTCGATAACGTCATCTTCAGCCGTAATATCTCCGGCGTCCACAATATTCATTAGTACGTTTTTATCTGTTAAAAAATTTTGGCCTAAACTCTTTTTAAAAGTTAAACCATAAGTTTCCATAATTGCTTTAGTTCTAATAGGTGAAGCAATGTCTGGCACATCATTGTTAGCCATGTTTTTCCTCCGTTATTGTCTCGTTAATTTCTTGCAATGCGTCGACGAACTCTTCTGGTGAAATTTGAAATAGTTTCAATCGATTGTATAATTGTTTTCCATTTGTGTAACCAATTTTGAGATACTCACCTAATTTTTCACGCTTAGCTTTGGCATCCGGTCCGGCAATCAATCCTGCCGTTTGTAAATCCTCTAAGCTGATCAATGTTTCGCCATCAGGCATTTCTGTATACAAATGATCTAGCGCTTCACGAATCGCTTCAACTGAAGCATGTTCAACGCCTAAACTCCCTTTATGATCTGGGACAGCTTCACTTTTTTTCAGAAAAGCATGCTGTACATTTGGAACGCGTGCTGAAATAGTTTTACGAATTTTTTCACCAGAAAAATCAGGGTCCGTAAATACAATTACGCCTCGAGTTTCTTGCAACAGTTCAATTTGATCTAACGTTTCGTCACTAATAGCTGAGCCACGTGTTTCAATCGTATCTGCATTAACAGCTAAATGGATACGTTTTGTGTCATCGCGACCTTCAACTACGATTACTTCTCTAATTTTCTGCATATTACCCTATCCTAAATAAGTTTTCGGCATTTTTAAATGTTGCCGCTGCCATATCAATACTTGAACTCTCTCGAATTTTTGCGACAGCTTCCAAGACGTATCTTGTGTATCCTGGTTCATTGCGCTGACCTCTATAAGGTTCTGGCGTTAAATATGGTGCATCTGTTTCAATTAAAATTCGGTTGCTTGGTGTCACTTTAACGGCTTCATGAACTTCTTTAGCACTATTATAAGTCACAATACCACTATAGGATAAATGCATCCCTAAGTCTAAGAATTTCTCTGCCCATTTTGCATCACCATTAAAGCTATGCATAATGCCACCAATATCACGAATATCAGCTTCTTTCAGGATTGTATAAACATCCTCAAAGGCATCTCGATTATGAATAGAAATTGGTAATTTTAACGCCTTCGCAATCTCAACCTGACGTTTGAAAACTTTTTTCTGCGTTTCAATTGGAGACGTATCCCAATGGTAATCTAGGCCCATTTCACCCATTGCGACAACTTTTGGCGACTGTAATTGTTCTATCAAAACTTCTTCAGTCTCCGGTGTGTAGGTTTTTGCCTCTTCTGGATGCCAACCAATTATAGAATATAAATTAGGATAGCTTTTTGATAGTTCTAGTGATTTCAAAATGCTTGGTTGATCAAATCCAACAATTGCCATTTTAGTCACGTCAAATGCTTTTGCACGCTCAATAACTTCAGGAATTTCCGTTGTAAATTCATCAGAATTAATATGTGTATGTGTGTCAAATATTTCCAAGGGATACCTCTCCTTTCTAGCAGTAAAATGAAGAAGGACTAGAGCAAAACCAAGTTTTGTTTCCAGTCCTTACTTTATTTAGCCTACAATTGCGCCATTTTTAATATCTTCATCAACGGTAATTAATTTCAATTTACCATCGTATTCTACAGATAGAATCATTCCTTGGCTAATTTCGCCTTTCATCTTACGCGGTTTTAAGTTCGCAACAATCACAACTTTTTTTCCTAATAAGACATCTGTTTCAGGATAAAACTCTGCTACACCAGACAAGATTTGACGATGATCAGGATCACCAGCATCTAATCTAAATTTCAATAGTTTATCAGCATTTTGTACTTTTTCAACTTGAATAATTTCAGCAACTTTTAATTCATTTGGCTCAAATTGATCAAATGTCGTTTGAGGTAATGTTAAGTTTAGAGCCACATTTTCTGGATTCCAATCTAAAGAATCCTCTGTATCATTAACTGCCATTGCTTTACGCCCTTTCTTCTTATCTGAAACTGTCATTTGATCTTTAATATAGGCAATCTCTTCTTCAACATCTAAGCGTGGGAAAATAGGCGTTCCTTTTTCAACAACGACGCTGTCCATTGGGAAATCAGAGTAGTTTAATTCTTCAATAGCCATATCTGCCGTGTCTAAACCTAATTGTTCAAAAATTTCTTTAGGTGCATGCGTCATAATAGGTTGGATTAAGACAGCAATCACACGTAAACTAGCTGCTAAATGTACCATAACACTATCAAGTTCAGCTTTACGTGCTTCATCTTTAGCTAAAACCCATGGTTGTGTTTCATCAATATATTTATTTGTTCTAGCAACTAATTTCCAGATAGCATTTAATCCATCTGAGAATTCCATTTTATCCATTAATTCAGTATATTCCGTAATTGTATCTTCAGCTGTTTGACCTAAGTCTCCATCAAATTCAGTTACGTTACCCTTTAATGCTGGAATTTTACCACCATCGTATTTGTTAATCATCGCAACAGTTCTATTTAATAAGTTCCCTAAATCATTAGCTAAATCAAAATTAACACGTGAAACAAAGTCTTCTGGTGTGAAGACACCATCATTACCAAATGGTACAGCGCGCATTAAGTAGTAACGGAGTGCATCCAATCCATAGCGTTCTACTAACATTTCTGGATAGATAACGTTACCTTTTGATTTAGACATTTTACCGTCTTTCATTAACAACCAACCATGACCAAAAATTTGTTTTGGTAAAGGTAAATCGAGCGCCATCAAAATAATTGGCCAGTAAATCGTATGGAAACGCACGATTTCTTTACCAACCATTTGAACATCTGCAGGCCAATATTTATCAAATAGTTCAGTATCATCTGAACCATAACCCAAGGCTGTAATATAATTTGCTAAAGCGTCAATCCAAACATAAACAACATGTTTAGGGTTACTTTTAACTTTTACGCCCCAGTTAAATGTCGTTCTAGATACAGCAAGATCTTCCAAACCAGGTTTAATGAAATTATTTATCATTTCATTTTTACGTGATTCTGGTTGAATAAAATCAGGATGATCTTCATAATATTTTAGTAAACGATCTGCATATTTACTCATTTTAAAGAAATATGATTCTTCTTTAACTAATGAAACTTCGTGACCACTTGGCGCTTTACCACCAACCATTTTACCGTCATCATCACGGAAAACTTCAGCCAACTGTGATTCTGTAAAGAATTCTTCATCAGAAACAGAGTACCAGCCTTCGTATTCTCCTAAATAAATATCGCCTTGTTTAAGTAATTTATCGAAGATATATTGCACAGCTTTTTCATGTTGATCATCTGTTGTTCGAATAAATTTATCATTTGTAATTTCAAGGGTTTTCCATAATTCTTTAATATCACTAGCCATACCGTCGACATAAGCTTGTGGTGTTGTCCCTAATTCTTCAGCTTTTTGTTCGATTTTCAAACCATGTTCATCTGTTCCCGTTAAGAAGAAAACATCATATCCTTTTTGGCGTTTGTAACGTGCTAAGACGTCACACGCAATTGTTGTGTATGAATTTCCAATATGTAATTTACCAGATGGATAATAAATTGGTGTTGTTAAATAAAATGTGGGTTTTTCTGTCATTTTTTAAGACCCTTTCCGTATCGTATTTCATGTGTTTTTTAACATTCGTTCTGTATAAACTCCTTAACAGTATATCATAGTTTTCAGCCGATTTTAAGCAATAAAAAGAGACAGTCCGTGAGTTTAACATAGACTATCTCTTTTAAAATTAGCGTGCATATTTTTGAAATTGACGAATAATCATAATTTCTTTTTCAGATAGCTGTCCATCTAAAATGGTAATTAAAATCCGCCCAACCCGTCTTGGATCTTGTTTCAGTGCCGTGATACTAAACGTTATCGCCGCAACCATCAACGTTAGTAGTAACCCTTCACCTTTTGTGAAAACTGTTCCAAATAACGTTATTGGATTTCCACCAAAAAAACTAGAAAAACCAAAGTAAAACAGAATGAAGTCAAAAAACCGCTGAAAATAAGTTAGCCATTGTAATCTAGTCTTTAGATTATTTAATCGAGTAAAAATTTCACTGTGTTCAATCATTTTACAACAGTCCTTCACTATAATTTAATTTTAAAATCAACTAATTGTGAACCATTAAAATTTGTCAAATATCGATGAAATTCATCCTTTAAAATATAGGGTAACACAGGAACTAAATCAGGTGTTAGTCCGACGTTTTGCTTATTCAAAGCCCATTCAACTGGAAAGTCTGCTAAAATACCTTCTCGTGTTCTTTGTGGATATTGTTTTCCAAATGGTTGTTGTAAAGAGATATGAAATAACGCTATTGTAGCTTGATATTCGTCGTCCACTGACCATTCAAGATAACCCGTTGGTCTACATTGAGAATCGGTAATTTTGATTCCTGTTTCCTCATATAATTCACGAAGCATCCCTGCAAGTTCAGATTCTTGTGGTTCACGTTTACCACCAATTCCATTCCAAAGACCAACATATGGTTTTTTCAAACGATTTAATAATAAAATGTTGTTTCCAGCTGTGATAACAGCTAGATTATATTTTGCTAAATCAATCATTATTCAGCAGTTCTAACTATAAAGCGCATCTTAATTGTTTGCATTAATTCTAACACTGTCATATCGTACGTACGTAAAATAACCTCTTTTGAATCCGCATTTCTAGGTACTGTAATAACAAATGCATTTTGTTGATCATTCTTTTGAATACCAACATAAGCTGACGCAAAATTAACATTACTTTTAAATTCAGAATGCATAATATCAAACAATTGACGTACTTCTAATTTTAATTGACGTTCACTGAAAACTGGTGTTAACGTTGCAAACGTATTTAAGTACATTTTTGGTAATTTCCACGCTTCAAGTTGTGCATCGAAGGCTTTAAATAAGGCAACCGTTGCTCGGCGAGCTTCAAAAGGTGCACGTAAGTCATTAGATGTTAAGATTTCCAATAATTTAAGTGCAGCATCTGTTGCGATAGGGTAAAATTCTAAGAATTTTTCAGTAATTTGTTCCATATCTTCATTTTGAAAGAACACCAAAGCATCTAAAAGTGTGATTAATCGGTACATTCCCCATTCATCTGGGCCGCTACCTTCTTTAGGTTCAGCAGTCACTGTTGCCAAGATTCCTTGATAGAATAATTCTCTAATATTATCATCAATAAACCCATTTTCTTCTTGTAATCTAAAAATAGTCCCATGTAAAACCGTATCATAAAGTTGAACAGCCGTCGCATTGATTTTATCGTCGATATTAAAATCATCCGTTGTCATTTTTAACATTAATTCAGGTGCCTGATTAAGTTGCAAGAAAAAATGGAATAGTTCATGCGAAATCAAGTAATCAGGTGCTGTAATATCAGTCACATTAATAATGAAATTTCCATCTTCTAACCGAGATTCTACTTGTTGATGCTTAATAAACCCAACTTTTTCGCCACCATATTGAATTTTAATTTCTCCATCAAATTGTTCTTTAATTGTAGTAATTAAATTTTGTGTATTTTGGTGTAATGTAATCTCAACCATTTAATTATCCCCTTTTTTTCTTAATTCATTTAGTTTTTTTGTTGCAACCTCTGTATCTGGTCGATTCTCATTTTTTAATAACTCAGTTAATTGTGCCACTTCTTCGTCTACAGCGCCAACTTTAACTGCCAGTGATTTTAGTTGAAGACCCATATGTCCCTTTTGAATACCCTCAGAAACAAGTGCTTTAAGTGCCGCTAAATTTTGAGCTAACCCAACACTTGCAACCAAACTAGCAAGCTCTTTTGCTGATCGAATACCCATCATTTTTTTATTAATTTGAACCATTGGGACAATATCAATCGAACCCCCAACAACTCCTATGGGCATTGGTAATTTAATTATGCCAACTAAATTATCACTGACTATCGACCATTTCGTCAAGCCACGATACTGGCCATCTTGGCTAGCATAAGCATGAGCACCTGCTTCAACGGCACGCCAATCGTTTCCCGAAGCAATGAGAACCGCATCAATCCCATTCATAATACCTTTATTATGTGTGACGGCACGATATGGGTCAAGTTGAGCCACTCGACTTGCTGAGACAATTTTCTTAGCTATGTGTTCACCACTAATTTCTGCAGAATCTAACAACGTAAAAGGAATTGAGCAGCTTGATTCAACTAATGAATCTGTTGCGTAGTTGGATAGAATACTCATAAGGACGTCTTGTTTAAACTGTGTTTGCAGCGTTTCACCAACTGCCTCCATCATTGTATTTACACTATTAGCGCCCATTGCTTCTTGAACATCTACTGCTAAATCTACCGAAATTAGATCAGCTGCTAGTTTTCGAACTCTGACCCAACGTGCGCCACCGCCTCGTTTTACAAGTGAAGGACGAGCAGCATTCGCTATTTTAATTAAATTCAATTGTTGTTCATTAATTTGGTTGATAACGTTATCCGCATCATCAATATTTTCTAAAATAACTTGACCTATCATTAAGCGTGATTTAATTTTTGTTGTAAATCCACCCGCAGATGCAATTATTTTTGCCCCATTATTATTTGCCGCAATTACAGAAGGTTCTTCAGTTACCATTGGGACCGTCATCTTTTTTCCATCAACTAAATAATTAAACGCAATACCTTCTGGCAAGGTAAAATCTGCTATATAATTTTCAGTCATCTGATCCCCTAATTCATGATTAAGAGCATGCGTTTCTATTTCTAATTTTTCATCATCTGAAATAAGATTGTCATTTAATAAGGTTATTAATCTATCATGCCATTTTTTTTGATAAAATTTTATAAATTTTGTCATTACCTTAGTCCTTTTTGTTGTTTTTACTTTTAGTAAGAGAAATAATTGGTTTCTTAGCTTATTTTACGCTATTATAGATAGATAATATATTACTTTTAAAAAAAGGGGCGTACTAAAATGAAAAAAATATTAAGTCTTGCCAGTGTGTTATTGATTGCTCTTGCTTTAACCGCCTGCGGTAAATCGAAAGATACAGCATCCGATGTAACACAAACAAAGGGTACATTAACAATCGGATTAGAAGGTACTTACCGCCCTTATAGTTACCACGATAGTAACAATAAATTAACTGGTTTCGAAGTTGATCTTGGTAAACAATTAGCTAAAAAAATGGATTTAACGCCTAAATTTATCGAATCAAAATGGGATTCATTAGTTGCAGGATTAGATGCTAACAAATACGACGTTGTTTTAAACAACGTTGGTGTTACAAAAGAACGTCAAGATAAATACAACTTTACATCACCTTATATTTATTCAAAATCAATTTTAGTCGTCAAAAATAATAACTCTTCTATTAAAACGATTAAAGATATTAAGGGTAAAAAGATGGCACAAACGGTTACAAGTGAAAATGGAGCCGATGCTGAACGCCTTGGTGCTGATGTTGTCTCAACAGATGATTTTGCAAATACAATCAGTTTAATCCTAGATGGTCGGGCTGATGGTACCATTAACAGTAACGATGCTGTCTATTCATACTTAAAAGAAAAACCTGATACGAACATTAAAACAATTTCAACAGGTTCTGAAATTCCAGCATTAAAAGTTGCTGGCTTAATCCAACAGGACAACCCAAAATTACAAAAAGAATTAAACAAAGCACTTAAAGAATTACGTGCTGATGGCTCATTATCAAAACTATCAAAAAAATATTTTGGTAGCGACATCACAAATAAATAATTCCAAAAGGACTGGTGCAAAATCCATTTTGTCATCAGTCTTTTTTTATTAATAATAGATTAAGAGAGGTTCCGCGTTTATGAAACTTGTTATTGATTCACTCCCAACCATTTTAGAAGCTGGAATTCGCTACACTATCCCTTTGACGATAATTTCATTCGTTATCGGGATCATCATCGCAATTATCACCGCACTAGTTCGAATATCAGATATAAAAAAAGGCAGTACCTTCACCCAAATTTTAAAAGGGATTGGTAAAGCATTCTTTTCATTCTATGTTTGGATTTTCAGAGGAACGCCTTTGATTGTGCAATTATTTATCCTATTTTATGGACTACCTAGATTACCAGCACCTTATACAGTTGAATTCGGCGCATTCAGTGCCGCTGTTATTGTTTTTTCATTAAACGTTGGTGCTTATGCATCGGAAACAATTCGTGCAGCTATTCTATCAATTTCAAAAGGTCAGTGGGAAGCTGGTTACGCCATTGGTATGACACACACAACCGTGTTATTTCGCGTTATTTTACCACAAGCAGCACGGGTCTCACTTCCACCTTTATCAAATAGTTTCATTGGTTTAATAAAGGATACGTCATTAGCCTTCTCAATCACGATTGTCGAAATGTTTTCCGTTGGTCAACAAATTGCGGCAAGAACTTATGAACCTATGACCTTATACTGTGAAGTAGCGGTCGTTTATCTAGTCTTTTGCTCAATTTTAAACGTTGGTCAATATTATCTAGAAAAAAGAACATCGCGTTACATTAAAAATAACTAGGAGGTCTTAACTTTGATTAAATTTGAAAATGTTAATAAATACTTCGACCAACATAAAGTCTTAAAATCGTTGTCATTTGAATTACCAGAAAACGAAACAACCGTCATCGTTGGTCCTTCTGGTTCCGGTAAATCAACCTTATTACGCTCATTTAATTTATTAGAACAACCCGAAGAAGGTCTCTACTCATTAGATGATAAAAAGATCGACTTTACCCAACCAATCAGTGAAAAAACAATTTTGGAAGTTCGTCGTGAAACAGGTATGGTTTTCCAAGACTATAACTTATTTCCTCATTTAACTGTTTTGAAAAATGTTATGGAAGGACCCCTTCACGTTTTAAAGGAACAAAAATTAATTGTTGCACAACGCGCTGAAGAACTTTTAGAATTAGTCGGTCTTTCAGATCGTGCTAATTACTATCCAAGCCAGTTATCTGGTGGTCAACAACAACGTGTAGCTATTGCTAGAGCAATGGCAATGAATCCTAAATATTTATTATTTGATGAACCAACTTCTGCACTAGATCCTGAATTAGAAGCAGAGGTTTTAAGAGTTCTACTTAAGTTGGATATAGAAAAAAAATCAATGGTTATCGTTACTCATAATATGGCCTTTGCAAAAGCTGTTGCCAATAATATCATTTTTCTAGAAGATGGCAATATCTTATTTAATGGTTCACCAGACGAATTTTTCAATCACCCTACAGAACGCATTCAAAAATTTTTATCAGCAATGACATTCGAAGATATTTTACCAAAATAAAAAGACATCAATTTTTGATGTCTTTTTATTTACCTAATTTAGTTGTTAAATAACCTTCTCGGACACCACTTTCAGAAAAAATGACACCAACAGAATTTAAATATTGTCCCAGAACAACAACTGGTGCAATTCCACCTACAATAATATCCGCACGGTTAGAAGCTATACCACTGACTTGTGCACGCTTTTTAGTCGTCAAGCCTACCAAGTCCTCAAAAGTTAATGAAACTGCCTTACGTGACAATTGATAGCCATTAATTGCCTCCGTATTAATTAGCTTCTGTTTTTTGCGGTTTAAACGTCCAATAATTCGATTTGAGCCGCCAAGTAGTACGAGGGGCAACTCCATTGCTTCCTTCAACCACTCCAACTTTTGAAAAGCGGTCACCAAGTACTCCATTAACTGAAATAATTCTTTACTCGTAATCTGTTCATTTTTTAAATATTTTTCGGATAAAGTCACTGCACCAAATGGCAAACTCACAAGATGTACCACTTTTCGATTAACCACATGGATTAATTCACTGCTTGCGCCACCTGTATCCAAAATCAAGCAATCATGAATTGGTAAGGCTTCCATTACACCCATATAATCGTAATAAGCTTCATCATCCCCACTTAAAACTTCAATATCAGCACCAACTGCCTCTTTAATTCGACGTAAAAATTCTTTTTGATTTCGAGCCATTCGTACAGCTGCAGTGGCAATTCCATGTACAGCAACCGGTCCATAAATATCATATTGTTTTTTAAAACTAACTAAGGCTTCAATTGTCCTAGCCATCGCATGTTCCTGTAACACTCGGGATTTCCCCATCCCTTCAGATAATCGTGTTTCCGATTTTAAACGCTTAATTTCTTTAAATTGTCCATTATCAAGTTGTTCGTTAATTGATAATCGAACCGAATTTGAACCCAAATCCAATAAAACAAACTTTTCCATTATTACTCACCTCATACTAAATCAAAGAAACGTTTCACAACCGAACTAGTTAAAATAATTAATTCCAATCGCATCTCTAACTTCGTTCAATGTTTGGTTTGCAACAGCATTAGCTTTATCACTACCCGCTTTTAACATTGCATAAATGGCTTCAGGATCTTTAGCTAATTCAGCTCGTCGTTCACGAATTGGAGCTAACTCAGCTTCAAGTACTTCATTTAAATAACGTTTAATTTTAACATCGCCTAAGCCACCTGCTTGATACTGGGCCTTAAGTTCGGCAACTTTTTCAGTATCTTTATCAAAGATATCAAGATAAGTAAATACCATGTTACCCTCAACTTTACCTGGATCTTCAACATGAATATGATCTGGATCTGTATACATTGACATTACTTTCTTCTTCAATGTCTCCGCATCATCGGCAAGGAAAATCCCGTTTCCTAGTGACTTACTCATTTTTGCATTACCATCTAATCCAGGTAAACGTCCTTGCCCTTTTGGAGGGAAGACACCTTCTGGTTCAACAAGAATATCTTGTTGATAAATTGTATTAAAACTTCTAACGATTTCGCGTGTTTGTTCAATCATTGGTTCTTGATCATCGCCAACAGGTACAACTGTTGCTTTAAATGCTGTAATATCTGCAGCCTGGCTAACCGGATAAACAAAAAATCCGGCAGGAATACTGCGTTCAAAATTCTTTTGTTGAATTTCAGCTTTAACTGTAGGATTACGTTCCAAGCGAGAAACAGTTACCAAATTCAAGTAATAACTTGTTAGTTCCGTTAATGCAGGAATTTGAGATTGAACAAAAATAGTTGATTTGTTTGGATCAATACCAACCGCTAGATAATCTAACGCTACTTGAATTAAACTATTTTTAATTTTTTCCGGATCACGTGCGTTATCTGTCAAAGCTTGTTGATCAGCAATCATGATGAATATCTCATAATCACCAGAATTTTGCATTTCAACACGATTCTTTAATGAACCGATGTAGTGCCCGATATGTAGTTTCCCCGTAGGTCGATCCCCTGATAAGACTACTTTTTTTGTCATATTTACGCTCCCTTTCTATCTATAAAAAAAGTCCTATTGTTAGTAAATAACAATAGGACGACTGTCTCGTGGTACCACCTAAATTGCAGAATAAAATTCTGCCACTTACCGATAAGGAGGTTACCCAAAATTCTCATATATCCAATTCAGTCCGCCACCATACCTTCCAGCAAAATCAGTATGTCCCTGTTCTAGTTGGCGTTCCTACTTCGCAATAATCAATGAATTATCTATTAGTGTAAGTGTAGCGTGTTCAACAGAAAAAATCAAATAATATTAAATACTAGACGAATATTTCAAAAACCTTTAAACTAGGTCAATAGTACAAAGGGGGCATTAAGATGTCAGAAGAAGAAATCGAACAAAATAGAGTTGATTCAATTATTACTGAAATTAATCACCAATCTATTAAAACAGCCGAACTATGTGAAAAAGCACATAAAGAAACCTCATCAGTTGAAAAAAACTATGTAGATAATGCCAAAATCAATACTTTTGAAGTTGATGATAGAATTGAAACGAATGCCGAAGTGCAACAACAGAAACAATTGGTCGCCACGACTATCCAAACTGAAGAAATATTAGAAAAACAGGTTCATACTTTAAAACAATTAGGCGATTCACCTTATTTTGGACGTATCGACATCCAAGACGATGGCGATCCAGAACAGGAACAACTCTATATTGGTCTAGCCTCTCTAGTAGATGATCATCAAAATTTTCTAATACATGACTGGCGTGCACCTATTTCAAGTATTTATTATAACGGCGCATTGGGTCATATTTCTTATAAGACACCACAAGGAACTCAAATGACAGAATTATCCAAAAAACGTCAATTTCAAATTAAAGAAGGTAAAATCCTATCGATGTTTGATACCAATGAAACAATTGGCGATGAATTATTGCAACAAGTTTTAGGCGAACAAAGTGACACACAGATGAAAAATATTGTTTCTACAATTCAACAAGAACAAAACACAATTATTCGAGATACAACAAGTGACTTATTAGTTGTCCAGGGGGTTGCCGGAAGTGGGAAAACATCCGCTATTCTACAACGTATTGCATTTCTACTCTATCACTCAAGAACATCACTAAATGCGGATCAAATTATATTATTTTCTCCAAATCTACTTTTCAGTCACTATATTTCCGATGTACTACCTAGCCTGGGCGAAAAGAACATGAGACAAGTCACGTTAGCCGAATTCTTCTCTAATCGTTTTCAAGGATTAAAGGTTGAAACCTTATTTGAAAATTATGAGTCAAACAATAAACATGCTTCATCTGATTTAAGAGGTAATGCACTTTTAAAAAAAACAATTGAAAATTACTTAAATGCAGTAGATTCATCTGAATTAGCCTTCACAGATATCATTTATGAAGGTATCCCGTTCTTTAAAAAAGAAGAAATCGCTAATATATTTACACATCTACCACATAATATGTTGTCATCAGATAAATTTACCGCAACAAAAAATACACTAACAAAACGATTAAAAACTAGAATTGCCGAAATGGCAGAATCTGATTGGATGCGTGAAGAAATTGATTCGTTATCTGATTCTCAATATGAAACATATTTAAGTGATTATGAACGCGATGAATTTGATAGTATTGATAAAGAAATATCATATATTGGTACCATTATATTAAAAGATCGCTTTAATATTGTATATGATGCGATTTACAATAATTATTTTATTGATATTTATGAGCAATATGCTAAATTCCTTGAAATTACAATTTCAATAGAAGAAAAAAAATCATTCCAATCAAACTTAGAGCTTCATAAAATCACGTTATTAGATGCCACACCACTACTATTGCTACGAGACTTACTAACGGGTGATGGTCAAAATAGAAATATCGAACATCTTTTTATTGATGAAATTCAAGATTACTCTCCGCTGCAACTCTTATATTTAAAAAATTGTTTTCCTAACGCTAAATTAACACTTTTAGGAGATAGTGAGCAAGCTTTATTCTATGATTTAATCTTACCAGCTAAATTTTTAGAAAATTTAAATCATATTTTACAAGTTAAAAAAACTAATTTAATTATTTTAAATAAAAGTTACCGATCAACATTTGAAATTACTAATTTTGCAAAATCATTGCTACCAGACGGAAATAGCATTGAATCATTCACACGTCATGGCGAATTACCTAAAATATACTTTAGTAAAACCCGGGCTTCTGCACTAGCATCTTTAATAGCCCTAATTAAAAATGGTGATACTAATAACCAACCAGTAACTATCATCACTAAAAATTTGGCTGAATGTAAATTACTATATAGTGAACTCAGATCATTAGTAAAATTAACAATGGTTACAGATGGCGACAGAAAAATTCCAGAAGAAACAATAATATTACCTATTTATTTAGCTAAAGGCTTGGAATTTGATTCTGTTATTGCTTTTGATATTTCAAAAAAAAATTATATTTCAAAAAATGATCTTGGTACCCTTTATACTCTTTGTTCACGAGCAATGCATACCTTAACTATCTTTTCCATTGAGTCACTATCTCCGTTGCTTACGAATTCCATAAATAATTCTAGTGTTTTGATTGTTTAAATTTAGGTTGATTTATTTTTAATATTACTATAGACTTTTATAGTAATGCCGCTTTAGCTCAGTAGGTAGAGTATCACCATGGTAAGGTGGGGGTCACCGGTTCAAATCCGGTAAGCGGCTTTTTATTTTACAATCGCATAAAAAAAGGACATTAACAATTATGTTAATGTCCTTTTTTTATTTATTATTAGCATGGCAACGTCCTACCCTCGCAGGGGGCGACCCCCAACTACTCTTGGCGCTAAGAAGCTTAACTTCTGTGTTCG